>NZ_RXFZ02000384.1:0-2205 GCF_044714365.1 Spiroplasma sp. hy2 | reverse complement strand
TATTTTAACGTTTAAAAAATTTAAAGCAAAATCATAATCTTACACAAAATTAGTTTTCAAATTGTCATATTGATGATTTTTTTTATTTCATCAAGAGTTTTCGACAAAATTAAAGAAAATAAATAGACTTTTTTATTTGAACTTGGTATATAATAATTATGCATTGTTTTATAATTTAGAAAATAAAAACACTTAAGGAGTGAAAAAATAAATGAACAGTTTATTATTAACAAGCGTACCACCAAATCCAGAATGAATTACGCCAAGTAATACACCACATAATATTTTGGCAACATATGGCGGATGAATTCATATGTATGCTGTTTTTATTACAATAGGAATGATTTGTTCGGTTTTAGCCTGTTTTATTCGACTAAAATTAAAAAAGGTTCCGATTGAACCATTAATTTGATCAATTTTTGCTATTATTCCATTTTCATTATTTGGAGCAAGTTTTTTTGGAAAATTTAATAATGATGTTAATCATCCTTGAATTTTAGAACCAGGTGATGTTCCATTTTGGTCTTTATTTGCGTTTTGAAAAGCTGGGATGAGTATTCATGGTGGTGTTTTGTTCGGAACAATTACTGGCTTAATTGTTTTTGGCATTGTTGGTCGAAAAGCAAAAGTTTCACTTTGAGTTTATACGGATTGTATTATTCCAAACATTTTATTAGGACAAGTATTAGGTCGTTGAGGTAATTTTTTTAATTATGAATTATTAGGAAGTGTTACTTCATATGATTCATTACGGTGATTACCAGCTTTTATTCGGGATAACTTATGGCAGTGAGATGGTTTATCACCAGAAAAAAATAACCTTGGTGAAATTGTCTTTCGCCAACCTATCTTTTTATATGAATCATTCTTTAATTTCTTAGCATGATTATTTATTACTTTTTTTATTCCTGTTGCTGGACAATTATTTAGTAAAAAACCATGGAAAAAAGACCCTAAAGAATATCCTTTTGATTTAAAATATAATTTTATTCATTTTTTTAATCGAAAATATCTTAAACCCGATAAAATGACTTGAAAAGAAGTTTGGGATAAAGCATATTTTAACTATGTACCAAACCAAAAGCGATTAGATGAAATGGCTAAAAAAAGTGGGCAAATAGATAGTTCAAAAGAACAAACTGGTTTTACCAATAGAATTAAAAAATGATGACATAATGATAGTGCTGCATTAACAAAATTAAATAATCCGGGGTGTTATGCAATCACACGTAGCGGGGTGCAAACTGGTTTTTATTTCTTTTTATGAAATTTGATTCGTTTTATTTTAGAAACACAACGTGATGATGACACAAGTTTATTTATTAAAAATCATCGTACGCTAGATTATACGGTCTTAATTTTAATTGCCCTAATTGGTTTAGGATTAGCAATTTATGCGCAATGAGGAGCGCCGAAAAAATTCCGCAAAAATAAATTTATGTATGAAAAAGAATATGTTGATTTTCATAGTTTGCAAACATGAAAATTTGAAAAATATTTAAATAATAGTATCATTATTGGCGAAGATAATTATGTTAATAAATTACCAGTAGTCATTAAGACAAAAGTTATGGAATTCTTAGGATATCAAGGTGAACCTTTTGAAAAATATTTTGAATTAAAATATGTTAAAACAAATGAACAAGAAGCAAGCAAGCACGAAGTTATTAATTATAGTTTTAAAATAGTTGCTTTACCAGAAACAAATAATAAATTTATTGATGAATTAGTTGTTAATCAAACTTTTAAACTTAATTTAAGTAAAATTTTACAACAAACAACATTAATCTTATCAAAACCTGATGATAATAATTATTTTACCTTAACGAAAAAACAATTGGGATTATTATTAAATGCTATTATTCATACTCCTGAAAAGGTAAATGAAATTAAAACGAGATGGTATCAATTTTATCCTCATATTAATGAACAAAAAACAACAATTTTTGATCTTGATTTGAATGATTTAATTGCTTTTGATGAATTAAAAATTAATCCAAAAGCAAAAAAAATTGAAATATCAAAATTCCAATTTAAAGAAAATCAATTTTATTACTTTAATAAAAAAATTGCTTTTAAATTAAAACTTTAATTTTGTCGAAAACTCTTGATGAAATAAAAAAAATCATCAATATGACAATTTGAAAACTAATTTTGTGTAAGATTATGATTTTGCTTTAAATTTTTTAAACGTTAAAATATAAT
>NZ_RXFZ02000383.1:0-1514 GCF_044714365.1 Spiroplasma sp. hy2 | reverse complement strand
AAGAAATTTTAAAAAAGTTTTTATACATATATTCCATATCGATCAACTAATTGTCTTGTTCGTTGTTCTAATAATAAAAATAAAGTAGCGTTTATAATATATTTAGCGGTAAAAATTCCAAAGAAAATTCCGATAAAAATTAAAGTATGTTGTCATGACTCAAAAATAGATGCCATCCCACTATTATCGTGATCATGATCATGGCCAGCATGCGCAACAGTAACTTGATTAGACCAATCAATCGGATTACTTATTATATTCCCTGTCGGATCTAATATCTTCAAGCTATCGTGTAGAACATGAGCATGGTCAGCATCTGGATGCGTATGACCCATATTTACTAAAATCTTTGCAACAATTAAAAATGAAATTGCTTCAATTAAAGCACATACTGGCACTATAATAGTAAATGCCAAGATTTTTTTCCCTCATTTAATATTAACAATTTTATGATGATGGTCATGCACTTTTTTAACATAATGATATTCATGAATAGTATGGTCAGCAACATTTTCTGGAACAGTAATTTTATGACAAGCATTAAATAAAATATAGTAAACAAATCAAGTTACGAACACAACTAAGATATTAGAAATCATAAAGAATGCCATTTCAAGTCAAGTATGATGCCCATCAATTAAATTATGAATTCAAGGTAATGCAATTCCTTCTAATAAAGCAAATCCTAATCCAACAATTGCAATTGAATAAATAATTACTAAAGTATCAAAAAATCGTAAACCAAATGTTGCCCCCCAAGGAGTTGGAACACTAAAAACCTCTAGTAAACTTAATCCAACGGTCATCGCTAAAAAAATCGCAGAAGCAGCAATTTTAAACGTAATTGACCTCTGATTATATAATTCCTTATGAAAAACTGACTTTTTAATCCGCGTTCAAATCTTATCATTTTGCACTGTTAAAATATCGTTAGTATTTTTTTTCATTTCTTTTTTCCTTTATTATTTATAAAAATTATAATTTATTTTTATAAAAAGTCAAGTTAAATTATTAGTTTTATAAAAATAAATTATAACTACCTAAACAAAAATAAAAATAGATTAATATCTATTTTTATTAGTAAAGTTACAACATCATAACCCACGTTCTGTTTTTTATTTTCTGAAATAAAATACTAGTTATTTATCTATCAATTATTAAATTGATCCCCTTGTTTTTTCTGCTTCAAAACAAGAAGTTCCCTTACCAAAATTTAGGTTTCTCGCTTGTGGGGTTTACCCGTTCCATTTTTTAAATTTCTTTAAAAACTCGTTTCTGTGGCACTTTTATAGAAAAAACTCCATATTATTTAATAATAACTTAATAATAACGTAGGATTTTTTTCAGCCGTCATAAGTAACCTTATGCCTAATTTTATGAATTAAATTAGCACAAACACTACAATCATCACAGATTGTGCGAGCGTGGAGTTTCCTCTATTAACTAACAGGATGTTAATAGCAACTAGTTCTGTTATAACTCATGTATATTATACTATATCTTAGAAATTAATT
>NZ_RXFZ02000382.1:0-700 GCF_044714365.1 Spiroplasma sp. hy2 | reverse complement strand
CTATTTATTAATTCTGTAATTATTTTTTTCATTAATTATTTACCTCCATATATTAAAAATATACCTAATTTTAGGTATATTTTATAAATATCAAGAGTTTTCGACAAAATTAAAGACTTTTATTGAAGTTATTTTTATTTATCTCTATATAATGATATTAGAAGTTATAGAATGGAGATGAAAATAATGAAAGTGAATTCACAAATTAAAAAATTAATTGATTTGGAATTAAAACGTCAACAAAATCATGTTGAATTGATTGCGTCAGAAAATTATGTTAGTGAGGCAATTTTAGCTATTACAGGCTCAATTTTAACTAATAAGTATGCTGAAGGATATCCATTTCACCGATATTATGGAGGATGTGAATATGTTGATCAAGTTGAACAATTAGCAATTGATAAGGTTAAGGAGTTATTTCAAGCTGAACATGCTAATGTTCAAGCACATTCAGGTAGTCAAGCAAATGCTGCTGCTTATTATGCTTTGCTACAACCACGTGATACTATTTTAGCAATGGATTTAGCAGCAGGTGGTCACTTAACCCATGGTCATAATGTTAATTTTTCTGGTCGATTATATGATTTTCGTAGTTATCAAGTTGATCCTACAACCGAAATGTTAGATTAGACTTCTTGCATAACCTAGTTATTTTAAAATTCCTATAAAATATATTTAAAATAGAAATTATAGGAATTTA
>NZ_RXFZ02000381.1:0-5949 GCF_044714365.1 Spiroplasma sp. hy2 | reverse complement strand
CTATTTATTAATTCTGTAATTATTTTTTTCATTAATTATTTACCTCCATATATTAAAAATATACCTAATTTTAGGTATATTTTATAAATATCAAGAGTTTTCGACAAAATTAAAGTAAAAAATTATCTTATTTAAAACTCAAACGCAATTTGATCATCTAATGATAAATCTTTTAAAATTCCAAGTTCTTCAAATGATTCTAAATGAGCTTTTGTAATATTTGTTCGTTTTTGTAAATCAGCAATTGATAAAAATGGTTTTTCATGGCGAGCATTAATAATACTATCGCCAACAGCTCCGCCCAAACCATCAATTGCAGAAAATGGCGGTAAAATAATTTTTTCATTATTTTCATTTGTAATAACGGTAAAATTTTTATTTCGACTTGTTTTTAAATCAATATTGCTCATTTTAATTCCTCGGGCATACATTTCTAATGCTACTTCATAAACGGGAATTAAATCTTTTTCTTTTTGTGTTGGTTTATTGGGAGCATTAAAATCTTTATTATCCAAACGAGTTTGAATATCGCGTAAAACTTGTTTGATTGTTTCTGCTCCTTTTAAAATTGTTTTAATATCAAAAACATCTGTTCGAGTTGAAAAAAATGTTGCATAATATTCAACTGGATAATTAATTTTATATCATGCTACTCGTCACGCCATTAAGACATAGGCTGTTGCATGGGCTTTTGGGAACATATACTTAATTTTATTACACGAATCAATATATCATTGTTCAAGATTATTATCCCGCATTAATTGTTCATGTTCAGTTGTTAACCCCTTTCCCTTTCGAACATCTTCCATAATCTTAAAAGCACTTTGAGCAGGTAACCCTTTATAAATTAAATTAACCATAATATCATCACGACATCCAATTACTTCTGAAATACTAATATTTTGATTTCGAATTAATTCTTGGGCATTGCCAATTCAAACATCTGTTCCGTGTGACAATCCTGAAATTTGGACTAAATCTGCAAATGAAGTTGGTTTTGTATCTAATAACATCTTACGAACAAAAAAAGTACCAAATTCAGGAATACCAATTGCACCAGTTTTTTCACCATTAATATCTTCTGGTTTAATATTTAAAACATCTAAACTTCGAAAAAGAATTAAAACCGCTTCATCATTTGTTGGAATTGTTTTTGGATCCACTCCCGTTAAATCTTGCAGCATTCGCAAAGCAGTTGGGTCAACATGGCCTAAAATATCTAACTTTAAAACATTATCATGAATTGCGTGGAAATCAAAATGAGTTGTTAATCAATTTGATTTGATATCATCAGCAGGAAAATTAACTGGTGTAAATGCCTCAACTTCATATTCATTTGGAATAACAACTATTCCACCTGGATGTTGTCCAGTTGTTCGTTTAACTCCCTCACAACCCTTGGCAATTCGTTCTAATTCTGCGCGACGTTTTAAATGTAAAATATTTTTACTTTCAAAATAACCTTTCACATAACCATATGCAGTTTTTTCTGCCACCGTTGAAATTGTTCCGGCACGATAAACACTACGTTCTCCAAACATTTCTTTAGTAAAGTCATGTGCAATTGGTTGATATTCTCCTGAAAAGTTTAAATCAATATCCGGAACTTTATCTGCTTCAAACCCTAAAAATGTTTCAAAGGGAATATCATGCCCTTCCCCTTTTAATGGTTTTTGACACTTTGGACAAGTACGAACTGGTAAATCATATCCACACTTAACTGAACCATCAATAATAAATTCACTATAACTACAATAAGAACATAAATAATGTGGTTGTAATGGATTTACTTCAGTAATATTACTCATTGTTGCAACAAAACTACTACCAACACTTCCCCGTGACCCGACTAAATAGCCATCTTGCAATGATTTATCAACTAATTTATGTGCAATTCAGTAAATAACAGCAAAACCATGCTTAATAATAGCATTTAATTCACGTTCTAAGCGTGATGCAACAATTTCTGGTAATGACTTACCATAAATTTTATAAGCATTTTTATAACATAATTCTTTTAATAATTGGTCACTACCTTCAATTTTAGGTGTGTATAATTTATCTTTAATAATTTCAACTTTTTCAATTTGGTCAGCAATTAAATTTGGATTTGTTACTACAATTTCATAAATTAATTCATCATTATTTAAAAACTTAAATTCGTTCATCATTTCCATTGTTGTTCTTAAAAACTGATCAGGATTATCAGTTACTCGTTGCTTATAATCATATAAAGGATGGGGACGACCACCAATTCCTTTTGCATTAATATAAACTTCACGGAAAATTTTATCTTCTGGGTTAAGATAGTGCACATCACCAGTAGCAACAACTAATTTATTTAATTTTTTTGCTGTAAAAATAATATCTTTAATGACTGTTAATAATCGTTCTTCTGATAAATCCCCCATTTGAACTAAATGTTTATATACACTAGGAGGTTGAATTTCAACATAATCATAAAACTTAATTGTTTCTGCTAATTCCGATGCATTTTTATTTCGTGCCACTTCAAAAACATCACCATTAATACATGATGACCCAATCAATAAATTACTACGATGTTGTTCAATTACACTTCGTAATAATTTTGGTGATGAATAAAAATATTTAGTATGCGCAGCAGTTATTAGTTTAAATAATTCTAATAAACCTACCTGATTTTTTGCTAAAATTGTCATATGTTTTGGTCGCAGTTTTTTATAAACAGCAGGGTCATGAATTTTCTCAATATCATCATCAAACTCAATACTATAAGTATTAATCATTTTCCGTAGCTGATGCTCATAGATGTCTGTTAAAACAATTGCATCATAATCGCCACGGTGAGCAACTTCTTCATTATAAATAACATTATAACAACGAGCAATTGTTCCCAACCGATAATTTTTCAAATGTGGTTCTAAAATCCGTGATAATTGTAAAGTATCAATTACTGTGTTATTAATTTTTGAGCGTCCAGCTTTTTTTAACCACGATTGAATAAAACCAAGGTCAAACTCAGCATTATGTGCAATTAAAATTGCATCCTTAAAATATTCTAAAATTTGGTCAATTGATTCAATAAAAGTTGGTTTATCCGCTAATAATTCATCTGTAATTCCTGTTAATTCAGTTGTAAATGATGATAACTTAACGGATGGTTTAAACAAATGATTAATTGTTTGACGTTCACCACTAATATCATCCATAATAACCGCACCAAATTCAATGATTTCATCATAGCTACTACTTAAGCCAGTTGTTTCTAAGTCGAAAATAACATATTTTGCAGTTCGTAAATTATGATGATGCGGGTTTTTAACATATCAGACTTTATCATCTAAAATATCTGCTTCAACACCATAAATAACTTTAACATCAGGATATTTCTTATTAAGATTATAAATTTCTGGATAAACTTGAACATTTAAATGGTCAGTAAAAGCAATTGCTTTATGATTCCAATGTACTAATGTTTTAAAAAGCATTGCAAGATCTGTTACTCCATCCATAACACTCATTTTAGTATGGAGATGTAACTCCACGCGTTTTTCAGGCGCATTATCTTCACGATATAAATCTTCATGCTCTAAACGAGAAATTTTTTTAATAAAAAACATTTGTTCATTAGCATAAGTATCATACCGAATATCGCCAAAAAGACTAACTCATTCATTAGTTTTTAATTCTTCAATAAAATCATCTGGTTGTTTTGTTCGAGTAAAAAATTTTGTGCCAATTGTATCACTATAATCAGTAATTGTTATTACATAAATAAATTTCTTTGTTGAAATTAACTGTCGTTCTTTACTTAAAATTTTTCCATAAATTGTCACATTCGGAGCATCTTGATCAATATCAATTAACCGTTCATAACTTGCTTCTCCATTTTTTGCTCTCTGATAACTATTTAATTCTCTTCGAACTGGATTAGTCCCATTGGTTGGTTTAGAAATTAACTGTTCTGTTTTTTGCGCTGTTTCTTGATATTTAATTAATTCTTGTTCATTAATTTCTAAAATATTATTTTCTCATAAATCAATCACTAGGGCTAATTGTAAATCACTAAAACCATAGCGGCGAAGTTTTTTTTGATAATAATTACAATGTTCACCCACTAATTTTTGTTCACTTTCCGAATGAACAGTAATTTTTAAAATATTATCAGTTAAAGCAAAACGTTCTGGGGATAATTTACTAAAAAAACTATTTTTTAATTCCGATTTATTTAATCGAATATATTCTAAGTAACTAAAAATAGTTTCTAATTCGTATTGTTCTTTTCGAACCCGTAAAGAAATCTTTGTGGGTAATGTTTCATTTTCTAATAAAGTTTGTTCTAATTTTAGTAAAACTTCTAGTGGTAAAAAATCATTAATTTCAATCACAACACGAAAAAAGCCTTCACTAGTACTATATTCTGCTTTAATGACTTTAGCATCATCAAAATAATTTCCAATAAATTCTAAATTATTTGCTGTAAATAGTTTTATCAATTGTTGGTCCATCATCTAATCCTCACCTAGCTTTTCTGCTTAAAAAAAGACATCTTTAATTGTTATTCCAATAAATAATAAAATAAAGACTATTGCTCCCGTTACATTAATAATAATCTTTGCCTTATGCGGTAACTGTCATTTTTGCTCTTTTGCTTGATATTCTTCTAATAATACTTTTTGTTGCACTGGATCATGGCGTTTCTTTCAAATCCTTTTCCGACCATTTAAGCGTTTTACTCCACCAACTATTCCTTCAATTGATGTTTCAAAAAACTTGTATCCATCTAATGGTGGGATTGGAATTAAGTTCAAAACAAATAAATTAGCAGATAACATGGCCACATACATAAAGAAAAGAGCTGGTCCTTCTGTTAACATTGAAGAAACTGTTCTTGCAATTCCAACTGGACCAGATAATTGTCCTCACTGACCAGTAAATAATAATCCAAATGATTTTAAAATTGTCACTGATTGTCTAAATGTTTCTCCTCAACCATAGCTATATGCTTGCGCAATTGAAGCAAACTGACGATCAGGAGCTCTAATTCCGACTGTATAAGTATTGTTGGCTTCTGTTAACTTAACTGGTTCAGTTTGAAATAAACCATCAGACGCCGTTGTAACTTCTTGTTTACTATTTAAACGAGCAAAAGCAAGAGTAATATAATTAATTTTTTCATCATTATTACTATTATCATATTGTTGTTTTAAATTTTTAATAAAATTAAAAACTGTTGTTTGATAAGTTGGAATCTTATCTACTGTTCCCACATGACTTGCTAAAATATGATTCTCCTTATTATCAGCTTTATCTTCCTTATTAACACGATAATATTCTTGTGCTACTTTAAGTTTTTCAATATTAGGACCTAATCAATAATCTAAAATCACAATATCTTGAGCAACATTTTGACCACTCGTTTTTAGAGCAGCATATGCTGCACCATTAGAATCATACTTAGCTCCTCAATATGTCATATCAGATGGTTTATAATTTAATGCCGCAAAAATTGTGGTAAAAATAAAAACAGCAATAAAAAAATTCATTAAAGCTCCTGCGACAATAAAAATTAAACGTTTTCATTTTGCAATATTTTCCATTTTTCGTTCTTCAGGAACTTCTTCCTCTTCACACCCTTTTGGTGGATCAACTAATTGACTTGCAATATAAACATATCCTCCAAAAGGAAAAATTCGGATTGAATAACGAGTTTCTTTTTTTCCTCAAGAAAAAATTTTGGGACCAAAACCAATTGCAAATTCATAGACATATGCTCCCGCTAATTTCGCAATAATAAAATGTGCAAATTCATGAATTGTAACTAACATTAATAAAATTATAATCCCAATTATAAAACCTAAAACTACCATTCCTGCTGACATTTATTTCTTAACTCCTTACTTTTTTATTCGGAATAACATTATTTTTCTGTGTAAATTGTAAATGCAAATGTAGCACTTTTTATAT
>NZ_RXFZ02000380.1:0-10393 GCF_044714365.1 Spiroplasma sp. hy2 | reverse complement strand
ACAATCTAAATAAGTAAGTGGTATATTATTCCACAATTTCTAAGATATTAATTTAAGACCCTTAAATAATTTATACGACCAAGATTTTTTTAATCTTCTTTAATAATATATGATCCGATTGCATCATACAGAGTTTGTGAATAAACATTTTCTGGATTATTGGCAAAGGCTAAGGAATATAATCTTGTTTTTGCTGCTGTTTGTAAATTTTGTTGTTGTGCAAAAGTATATTCAATTCATTTTAGGATTTGACCTTTAATATTTTTTGTAATGTCAACTGGTGTTCCATCTTCATTATAAAGAGCTTCACCATTTTCATTGTATGTTCCTAAATAACCTTTTTCATTATATAATCATGATAATGAACGCTTAATACCACCTTGTTGTGCTAATCAAGCTTGATCTAAATCAGTTGGTGTTTCTCCTGATCCGTATCAAGTTAATGATAATTCTTTATTGTTTTTATTATCATTTTTATAATTAATATTCATATTTTTCATTAAATCAACAGCATAAATTGGTAATACTAAGACAACTGACCCGTATCTTTTATTTGTATCTAAGAATTGGTAACTTGAAGGGTCTGTTCCTTCACCTGATTTTATAATACATGGTGTTTCTGTATCAATAATTTTTTGTTTATATGCATCAGCATTGTTTAAAGTTGTAAAAATATCATTTGGGTTTTTATTTTTATCAATTCCAACAAATCCTTTAAAACCACTAATCCCAAAAATTGGATCAATTCCATCTTTAATCATATTATTAAAGATTTTACTTTGGTTTTTCTCATTAAACATGTTTTTAAGTTTTTTTATTAAAATATCCTGATTATTAGTTAAATCAGAATTTAATTGTTCAACATTTGCTAATAGTCCTTTATCTGTATCTTTATTATTAAATAATTTGTCTAATTCTTCTTTATCTAGTTTTAATTCTCACACCATTTTAACATATGATTTTCATCGTGCTCCACTAATGGTATCTCATGATTGAATAGCATTAAATAATGTACTATTTCGATTTAGATAAATTGAACTATTATCTCCGCTACCATAGCGCTTAATCTCGTTTTGGTGTAAGTATGTTGCAGTAATAATTTTATCAATAACTGCTGGTACTTCAACATGTGTATAATAATCTTTAAACTGAACTTTTAATGCAACTTTTTTTTCATTTTCTGACATTGTATTAAAGTCAGTATAATTAGCTCCAGCACTTTTACTTTTAATTTCGAAATTAGCTTCTCCTTGCTCTTTTCTTGATTTCATATAATTTGGTTTATCTGTTCCTTTTCAGAAATATGATTGAGTACCGCCAACATATCAACCTTCTGATTGATAATCAGGTGCATATCCTTGTCCTGCAATTGTTGTTTCTAAAGGTGTTGAATTAGAAATTCCAGTAAAGTATTTTGTACTTAAATTATCAAGTGCAACTTGCTCAACAAAGTTAATAAATTGTTTTATTAATAATGAATCAGGTTGGTTAACGTCAATTGTTACTCCGGTATAACGTGCTCTTGTTGCTTCTTCTGAAGCATAGAAAAATTTTGAAATATTAGTATCTAATAATCTTACAGCCATTTCTTTTAGGGCTGCTTTAGTGAAAATGTCATTAAATGAATATTTGACAACATTTGATTCATTTTCTGAATTAATTTGTGCAATAATTCAACGTTTAACTTCATCAGCAATTGCGGGGTCGGTAAATCTTTCAAAATCTTTTTTTGCACATGCATAAAGACTTGTGCCAGTAGAAGAAAGAATAGACATTGCTCCTAAAATACTTAGTAGTTTTTTCATTATCGTCTACCTCCTATTTTATAAAAATATTTTATTGGATCTGTTATTACAGGAGGAAATTGATACACTCATAATGGAGTTTTTGCCAAAACACTTAATTTTTTGTAATTTAAACCAATTTCTTCATGTCATACTTTTGCGTTACTAATTTTTTCAACAATAGTTTTTGGATCAATCTTAGCAGCGGGTCCTCCCATTTTATATCCTTCAATTGTTTTATTTTCTGCTTCAAAACTACTGTATAAACGTTGAACAGCACCTCCTGATAAATTAGTTGACATTGCATTAATAATTGAAATAAATCAATCATGATTTGTCTCATGTTTTTCTGAATCTTTAAAAGTAAGAAAGTTTTTCAATCATTCTTGAGGATCAGCACCATTTGTTAAGATTTTATTATTAAAATTATTGAAAAAGTCATAAATTCAAAATCATCATGTTTTATCATCAGTTGAACCAGAACCAGAACTTAATGTAGCATATTTTTTAACTTCATTTAAAACATTAAATTTTAGTTTACTGTTATTATTGCTATTTACTAAACTACGATTTACTAAATATCATAAGTATTGAGCATTACTAAATTGTGTATTCATCTTTTGTTTTGCTTTGTCAACTGTCATGATTTTTGATTTATCTGTTAATGAACTATAAAAATTACTTGAATAATTTAAACTTTTAAATTGTCAATTGCTATCATAAGCGTCGTATGATGTTGGGTCAGCATCCTTTAGATATTCGCGGCCATCAATATGAACTAAGTTTAAACCATTTGTATCAAAGAAACTAATAACAATATCATTAGTAGTACCAATTTTTCAGGCAGCACTAATTGGAGCGGTTGGATTTTTACGATTAATTTTACTTACCGTAACATTTATATCACCAGGTGCATTAATGCTATCAGGTGCACTAATGCTATTATATACACTTGATTTTAAAATATTTGATTTAACAGCATCAGCTTGTGTACTTAAAGTTAATAAATCTGATGATGGAGTAACTGTACCTTCACTGTTAGTAGTAAAGTCTTCTCAACTTTTAGCTGAGGATAAAGTTTCTAAATCTTTATCAATTTGTGTTTTTGTTGTTTCATCAAAACTATCTGCTGTAAAACCAGTATCAGTTGGTGTTGCTCCGGATTTAAAAGCATATGTTATTTTTGAAATTGCTAAAGGTTTTTCATTTTGGAATCATTTTTCAATTATATATTTTTGAAATAATGATATTTGCCCAACATCATATGTTTCACTTAATTCAGGAGTACCAACTGATGTTTTAGATGAATTTTTAAAAATAGGTGTTGCAACTGGTGGATGCTTACTCAAATATTCCGTAATTTTATAATTAAAAGTTCCTAAATCTGTTGCAATTGTATTAATACGAGTATTAATTTCAGCGATTGTTAAGTTTGATAGATTATCAATAAATTCTTTTTCATCTTCATTTCAACTAAAAGCTAATGCCAATTGAGTACGTAAATTTTGATTGTCAGTATTTCAATCGTCTGCTTTATTTCCGTTTTTAAGGAAACTAGCAAAATCCCTTAAAATTATAACTGCGCTTTCAGTGTTATTTTGTCTGCATACACGCATATTGTTATTTAATAAAACATTAGTTAACATTTGTGTTGCACTAATTCCGCCATCAGCACCAGTTGTCATAATGGCAGCTTTATAATTTTGTTCTTCAATTTCATATTTTTTGTTGCCACTAGCACCGCTGATATCTTTATAGTTTGAATCTAAAAAATCATGATATTTTTTTTCTCAATTTTTTTTATCACTGTCTTTAAAACTTTGTTTCTTTCTCTCAACAGTATTATTTGTATTTGTGATTAGTAATTGTCATTGTGTTTTTAAAATGTCTTTTAAATTTTTATAATCAGCAATATCACCGATTGTAGTTTCTTTTGATACAAAAAATTTATCAGGGTTCGCTAAAATTGCAACGCTTAAAATTTGCATTAATTGAACTGACATTTTGATTCTTGTTGCGCCATCTCATTGGGTTGGATCATTTGTTCATTTTCCATTTCCGGCATCTACAAATGGATTTTCTAAGACACTTCAAATATCAGGAGAAGTGATTTTTTTACCACCAAAAATTCCTGGAATTCATGCCCAAATGCTATCACCATTTTCATTTTTATGTTGATTATTTTTTTCTTTAGTACTACAAGCCGCCGTTCCAAATGCGGTTGCGCCCACTAATATCATACTGCTTAGTGATGATAAAAGTTTTTTCATTTTAGTTCATCCTTCCTCTTGACTTTTTATTTTTGTACTTTTTGATAAAAAATACTAACTACATTCTATTAAAAAAATATAATAAAGTCTACTTTTATTGTACAATAAAAGTAGACTTTATTAATTAAAAAATAAAGATAATTTCACTTCGGGACTAATATAATACATATTTTCAAAGGAGGGGCTAAAGTGAAAAAAATTGAAATCAAAGATTTATTTGTTTATGCTGATAATGATATTATTTTAAATGGTTTAAATTTAACTGTTAATGTTAATGAAATTCATGCTTTAATGGGGCCTAATGGAAATGGAAAATCAACTTTATTATCAACAATTATGGGGCATCCTAGTTATACTGTTGAAAGTGGGGATATTTTAATTGCTGGGGAAAGTATTTTAAACAAAACGGTTGATGAACGAAGTAAAATGGGAATATTTTTTGCAATGCAATCACCAGTTGAAATTTCTGGAGTTTTAAATTTAGATTTTTTAAAAGCAATTATTAATGCTCATCGTGATTCACCAATTAAATTACCAGAATTATACCAAGATATTAACCGTAATATTAAAAATTTAAAAATTGATGATAGTATGATTCGTCGTTATTTAAATACTGGTTTTTCAGGGGGAGAAAAGAAAAAAAATGAGATTTTACAGTTAAATTTATTAAGCCCATCTTTAGCTTTAATTGATGAAATTGATTCAGGTTTAGATGTTGATGCTTTAAATGTTGTTAGTACTGAGTTAAATAAAATGCGAAATAAGCATTTTGCTGCAATTATTGTGTCCCATTATGATCGCTTTTTTAATTTAGTGCAACCAACACATGCTCATGTTATTGTTAAGGGTAAAATTGTTAAAAGTGGAGATTATAATTTAGTTAAAAAAATTAACGAAGAGGGATACGAATGATTATTACAAGAATTAGATTTAACAGTAGAAAATAAACAAAGGGGTGTTAAACCTTTAGCGGGAATTGGGTGTGCTGCTCAAAAAGGTAAGTAAAAATGCAAGTTTTAATGAATGAACAAAAACTTATTGGTGACAATTTTACTATTGATGCAACAACACCCAAATTAACATTTACGAATAATAAAGCTGGTGAAGTTATTAATATTAATTTTGCTAGTAATCTTGTTAATGAAACTTTTTTGTTTTTTTTAAATTTAACTTCAGAAGTAACAATTAACTACAATATTCCTGCTAATAGTCAAATTAATATTATTAATATTTACAAAAATCGTGAATGTGAACAAATAGCTAATCTTTTTTATAACTTATTAGAAAAAGCACAAGTTAATATTTATCACTTAAATATTGTTAATAGTAGTATTACTGAGAACATTACCTTCAATTTGCGGGGTAAACGTAGTGCTATTAAATATTATTTGGCAAGTCTGTCAACACATGAATATCATAAAAATGCGATTATTTATGCTCATCATTTAGCCCCAGCAACCGAAAGTGAAATTAAAACTTACTCAATTGCAAAAGATAATTCATTACAAACTGTTAAATGTACTAGTCATATTGAAAAAACAATGGGTAAATCAGAAGCTCATCAAGAATTACGATTACTAGTTTTTGATAAAACTTCAAAAGCAATTTCTGATCCGATTTTGTTAATTGATGAAAATGATATTAAAGCAAGTCATGCTAATGCGGTTGGGATGCTAGACCCAGAGCAAATCTTTTATTTACAAACAAGAGGTTTGACAATAACGCAGGCTCGAAAATTAATTTGTATGGGTTATTTTAAAAATGTGATTGATGCAATTGAGGATGAGGAATTACAAAAAAATATTATTGATGAAATTGATACAGAAATTGGAAAATAATGATGATTGATTATAGAGAAATTAAAAAACAATTTCCTTTTTTTAAAAATAATTCTGATCAAATTTATCTTGATAGTGCTGCTACTAACTTAAAACCACAAGTTGTTATTGATGCTATTAATGATTATTATACAAATTATGGAACTAATCCGCATAATACTGATAGTGATTTAGGATATAAAACAAATGTTCAATATGAACTTGTTCGTCAGAAACTTCAGCATTTTATTAATGCTAAAAAGGTTTCAGAAGTTATTTTTGTCCCTGGAGCAACTTATGGATTAAACCAAATTGCGTATGGTTTAAGTTCAAAGATTACAGCGGGTGATGAGATTCTAATTACAAAACAAGAACATGGTGCAAATATTTTACCGTGATATCGGATGGCACAAGAAAAAAAAGCAGTTGTTAAGTTTTTACCAGAAATAAATTTTCAAATTGATTTAAAACAATTAGCAAGAGTTATTACTGCTAAAACAAAGATTGTTTCTTTTGCTAATGTGCCAAATATTTTAGGATATGAAAATGATCCAACATCAATTATTACAATGATTAAAAAAATTAATCCGGAAATAATTGTTGTGATTGATTGTGCACAGGGTGTTATTCATATGCCAACTGATGTTCAAAAGTGAAATGCTGATTTTATTACTTTTTCAGCCCATAAAATTTTTGGCCCAACTGGAATTGGGATTTTATGAGGAAAAGAAGAATTATTGCTACAATTACAGCCGTTAATTGTTGGCGGTGGTATGAATACTCGAATTGATAATAATGGTTTAGATTATAGTTTAAAAAAATTACCAGACCGGTTAGAAGCGGGTTCAGCTAATATTGCTGATATTTTTGGTTTTGGAGCAGCAATTGATTTTGTTAATAGCCTTACTTTAACAGAAATTATTAAATATAATCATCAGTTAAAACAATATGCAATTCAACAGTTTAATAAAAAATTAAAAGATAAAGCAATAATTTATAATCCTGATAGCAAGGGACCAACATTAGTTTTTAATATTAAAAATGTTTTTTGTCAGGATGTTACAATGCATTTAGGAAGCCGCAATAAGATTACTGTTCGGAGTGGTGATCATTGTGCGCGGTTAATTGGTACTGTTATTCCAGAGAAAAATACAATTAGAGCTAGTTTTTCAATTTATAATAGTTATGAAGATATTGATTTGTTAGTATCGGCACTTGCAAATGAGAAAGATTTTTTAGGAAGGTTGGTTTAAATGGAATTTAATAAAAATGACCCAATGTTTTTACGACAAATTATTATGGACCATTATTCAGAACCACAGTACAAAGGTTTAACAAAGAAACCAACAGTTTATTCAATTCATCAAGCTTCTGAATCATGTATTGATGATATTTATTTAGAATTAATAATTGAAGGGAATAAAATTATAAGTGCTCGGTTTGACGGTGTTGGTTGTGCAATTTCAACAGCATCAAGTGACATTATGGCGCAAGAACTAGAAGAAAAAACAATGAAGGATGGTTTAGCAATTATTGAAAATTATTTAGCAATGGTTTTTGACAAACAATATGATAAGAACAAGTTAAACGATTTAATTGCTTTTATTAATATTGCAAAACAACCTAATCGAATTAAATGTGCGACAATTGGTGTTAATGGTTTTCAAACATTATTATTAGATTTATTAAAAACAGATAATGATTAATGCCAAAGGAGGTCTTATTAATGCCAAAATTAAAGCAAGAAAAAGAAATTAAAGAAATTTCTAGTTATAAATATGGTTTTAATGATGGAGATATTTCTTACTATAATACTGGGAAAGGTCTTAATGAAACAATTATTAATGAAATTTCAGATCATAAAAATGAACCAGATTGAATGCGAGAATATCGGTTACAGTCATATCATAATTTTTTAAAAATAAAAAATCCAAGTTGAGGGCCAAACTTAGAATTTATAGATTTTGATGAGTATATTTATTATATTAAACCAACAGAACATATTGCAACAAAATGAAATGAGGTTCCTGAAAAAATTAAAAAAACCTTTGACCGGTTAGGTTTACCAGAAGCCGAACGTGAATATTTAGCTGGAATTAAAGCTCAATATGATAGTGAGCCAGTTTATGGAAGTATGTTAAAAGAAGTTGAAGAAAAAGGAATTATTTTTTTAGATTGTGATACCGCATTACGTCAACATCCAGAGTTATTTAAAAAATATTTTGGAACATTAGTACCAAATACAGATAATAAATATGCTGCTTTAAATGGAGCTGCTTGATCAGGTGGATCATTTATTTATGTTCCAAAGGGAGTTAAATTAGAAAAACCATTGCAGGCTTATTTCCGGATTAATTATCAGAATAGTGGTCAGTTTGAACGCACATTAATTATTGTTGATGATGATGCCGAATTACACTATATTGAAGGATGCACAGCACCAATTTATTCTCGTGATTCTTTACATGCTGCTATTGTTGAAATTTTTGTGGGAAAAAATGCAAAAATGCGTTATACAACTGTTCAAAACTGGAGTGATAATGTTTTAAATTTAGTAACAAAGCGTAGCATTGTTGATGAAAATGGTCAAATGGAATGAATTGATGGTAATATTGGATCAAAAATTAATATGAAGTATCCGAGTGTTATTTTAAAAGGAAATAATAGTAAAGGACAATGTATTTCAATTGCGGTAGCAAAGGAAAATGTTATTCAAGATGCTGGTTCAAAAATGATTCATTTGGGAAAAAATACTTCTTCTAAAATTATTTCTAAATCAATGACTTTTAATGGTGGAACAGCAAACTATCGTGGGTTAGTTCATATTGGACCAAAAGCACAGTATTCAAAAGCTAGGGTTGAATGTGATACTCTAATTCTAGATGGAAAATCACATTCCGATACAATTCCTCAGAATAAAGTTTATAATAATGAATCACAAATTGAGCATGAAGCAACAGTAAGTAAAGTTTCTGAGGAACAATTATTTTATTTACAAAGTCGTGGTTTATCAGAACAAGAAGCTTTGGAAATGATTATTATGGGATTTTTAGAACCATTTACAAGAGAATTACCAATGGAATATGCAGTTGAATTAAATCAGTTAATTAAAATGGATATGGAAGGTAGTGTTGGTTAATGATAACTCGTGCTAAACAAGAAATTCGACAAGAAAAATTGCTTGTAAGAAGCAAGATTTCATCTGAGTTACGACAGCAAAAAGAAACTCAGATTTTTAATACTTTTTTTCAACATCCGGGTGTACAAAATAGTAAAACAATTGCTCTTTATTATTCAATCAAAAATGAAGTTAATACTATTTTTATTATTAAGCAATTATTTGCATTAAAAATTAATGTTTTATTACCACGAATAGATGGTAATAATTTAAAATTTTATCATATTACCAATTTAACAACTGATTTAGAATTTAATTCACGTTTTGGTCTTTATGAACCATTAAATTCATTGCCAATAATTGATGCAGAAAAAATTGATGTTCTTGTTGTTCCAATCGTTGCTTTTGATCAAAACAATTTTCGGTTAGGATATGGGAAAGGCTATTATGATCGGTTTTTAAAAAATTATTATCATATTGTGATTGGGTTAGCATTTATTGAACAGTTAGTGCCAACCCCTTTGCCAGTTGAAGAACACGATGTTAAAATAGAAATTATTATTAGTGCTTAAAAACTAAGGAGCCAGAATAAACTTACCATTATTACGTGTTGTTAGTAAATATTGATTTACATCATGACATACTTATTTAGTAACATTTGTTTTACCAGTTATTTTATATTTTATTAGCATTCGTGTGACTAATATGTTTAATAGTAATGCTAGTTATTTATCGTTACCAGGGTCAATTTTATTAGTGGGGGTTCTTAGTGGTATTCTTGATTTAGCAATTGCTTTTTATGAATTTCGAAAAACTACTTTTGCACGCCAATTGCATTTATTAAAAGCTTCAATTTATCAATTAATTTTAGTTTTAATTGCCATTAATTTAATTACTAGTTTAATTGGTTCACTTTGGTTATTTTTAATTGCTTTTTTAGTTATGGTGAAGGAATTCATATTGAATGAATTAATTGACTTGCATTATGTTGAACTATTATATTAAGTTCTTTTTTAGCATCTTTAATTGGTATTTTAATTGCGCTTTGTTCAAATGATTTGAAGGTTATTTTAGTGGTAGCAATTTTATTTTTTATTATTTGCTTTTTTATCGGGATTATTTTTTCCAATTGGTGTTGTGCGTAGTGACAAATTTTTAAATATTATTGGTTACTTGTTGCTGTTAAGTTATCCATCATCAATTATGGGCAGTGCTTGTTTTTGAAATGTTCCTGCGTGAATTTTAGACTCTAATTTATATCCTAATTTAACATATTTTTCTCATTTACATAATAGACTTCTTGCATAACCTAGTTATTTTAAAATTCCTATAAAATATATTTAAAATATAAATTATAGGAATTTTAAAATAACTAGGTTATGCAAGAAGTCTATTGATAATTAA
>NZ_RXFZ02000379.1:0-595 GCF_044714365.1 Spiroplasma sp. hy2 | reverse complement strand
TAAAAGACATAATTAATTAAAATTATAATTTGCTATTAGTATCTTTTTAAAAATATTTACAATTATTTTAATAGGTTATGCAAGAAGTCTAATCAATCATAAAATTTATAAGTAACTAAATCACCAACTGTATTAGCATGCTGTGCTAATTTATTTGTTAATTAAACAAAATATGCTCTCTTTGTTTGATAGGTTTCTATTAATTCAATAATATTTTTAATATCTTTATATTCTTCAGCAATATTTTTAATTTGATAATGTCCATCGCGGTCTAAAACAAAATTCATAATTCGACGTTGATGTAAAACTTCATCTTGTGCTTGAACTTGGAAATAATGGCTAAAACCAGGAAACCCTAACTTATCAGCGGCTGAACTTAAATTATAGCAAAAAAATTGCATTTTGATGTGTTCATCAATATAATGTTGTAAATCTTTTTCAATGTCGTTTGTTAACATAATTTTTCCTCTCTTTCTATTCTTATTGTACACTCTTAAAAGTTAATTATTCTCATTTTAATTCTTTAATTTTGTCGAAAACTCTTGATATTTATAAAATATACCTAAAATTAGGTATATTTTTAATATATGGAGGT
>NZ_RXFZ02000378.1:0-2767 GCF_044714365.1 Spiroplasma sp. hy2 | reverse complement strand
AAGTTATTAACATGGGTTCCACCACATAAATCAATTATTGCAGTTGGAAATTCAACAACACGAACAATTGGATCATATTCAAAATTTGGATGAGCAATTTTTAATTCTCTTGCTTGGTCAATTGGCATTTGATGTTCAATTTTAGCAATGTTATGATTAATTAATTTCTCAATAATTTGTTTACGAGCGCTTAAAATAATTTCTAATCAGTTATCAACTTTATTCATTGCTAAGAAAGCATAATCAGTTTTAATCTGAACTGAATCTGTCATATCACCATCATTTAAAATATGCTCAATAATATAAGATAAAATATGTTGGGCTGTATGATTTTTTGTAATTTTAATTCGACGTTCAACATCTATTTTTTGGATTAATACGTCATTAATTTCAATTGTTGTACCATTAGTATCAACAAGATGAAGATATACTTTTTTGTAAATTTGTTTATTTAAGTCAAAAACAGAAATTTTATGGTCTTTCTTTAATATTCCTGTATCAGAAATTTGACCCCCGCCAAGGGCATAAAAAACAGTGTGATCAAAAGCAATAAATCCAATTCCATTTAATGTGGTAACTGGATAACCATTTGCATCAAATAATGCTAAAACTGTTCCAATGTCAGTTGTTTGGTTATAACCAAGAAAAGTGGTAAGGGGAAGATTAACACTATTATTTTGTTTTTTCAAGGTACTTCATAATAATTCAATTTGTTCATTAGTCATAATATATCGGTTCCTCTCTTAATATTAAATTATATGTTATATTTGTAAATTGTAAATAAAGGAAAAGAAAAATTTATTAGGTGAATTAAAAATGATTTTCATAGTATATTAAAAAATAAAAGAATATTTTTACATATTCTTTTATTTTTTATTTAAAATTACTGGAATAATCAATGGATTACGACGTTTATAACGGTAAATGAAAGGAGATAATGATTGCTTAATAGCATTTTTAAGAGCGCCAAAAGTTGGTTTTTGGGTTTTTAAAACTTCATTAACTGCTTCGGTTGCTAAACGAATTGATTCATTAATAATATTTCCAGATTCTTTAACATAGAAACTTCCTCTTGAAATAATGCGTGGTGGTGTTAGTAATTGATTATTTTGCGAATCAATTGAAATAACAACAGCAATTAACCCATCTTTTGATAAAATTTCACGGTCACGAACAACAGCGGTTGTTTGCCCTGATAAATCTTTTCCATCAACATAAACAGCTTCAGCTTCAATTCTTTTACCAATTGCTGCTGTTCCATTTAATAGTTCAATTTGATCACCATTAGCACAAATAAAGACATTATCTTTTGGGACATTGACACTAATTGCTGTTTCACCATGTTGGCGAAGCATACGATAGTCACCATGCATTGGCATAAAGTATTTTGGCTTCAATAGGGTAAATAATAATTTTTGTTCTTCTTGTGAAGCATGACCAGACGTATGGATTTGATTTAAAGGACTATTTTCTTGCACAATAGCACCAGCACGAACTAGTTTATTAATAACTCGTTCAACATCAGCTTGATTGCCGGGAATTGGTGATGATGAAAAAATAACAGTATCACCAGGAATAATAGAAATATGTTGATGTTGATTATTTGCAATTCGGGATAATGCTGCCATTGGTTCACCTTGGCTTCCAGTACAAATAATTAATATTTCATTATCTTTATAGTTTTTAGCATCATTAGCTTTAATAAATGCCTTATCAGAAATTTTTAAATGTCCCATTTGACGAATAATTTTAATAATGCGATCTAAACTTCGACCAAACACTAAAATTTTTCGTCCATATTTATTTGTAATTTCAACAATATGTTGAATTCGATGAACATTTGAAGCAAAAGTTGAAATTAAAATTCGTCCCTTAGCTTTAACAAATAATTCACCAATATTTTTAATAATTTTTGTTTCAGTTTGAGTGTAACCCTCAACTTCAGCATTGGTACTATCAGCCAATAATAACATAACACCTTCTTGCCCCATATTTGCCATTCGTTCAATATCAGCACGATGTCCTAATGGTGTTCAGTCAAATTTATAATCACCAGTTGAAACAACTTTTCCATTTGGAGTAACTACTGAAATTCCAAAGGCATCAGGAATACTATGGTTAACAGCAAAAAAGTTAATTTTAAAGTTTTTTGTTTTAATAACACTCATATTATCAACTTCTTTAACAATTGTTGTTTGTTCCAATTTTGCTTCTTTTAGACGATCACGAATTAAAGCAGTTGCTAATCGTGGTGCATAAATAATTGAAATATTAACTTCCCGTAATAAATAGGGAATTCCACCAATATGATCTTCATGGCCGTGTGTAATAAATAATGCTTTTATTTTTCGTTGGTTTTCTTTTAAATAATTATAATTTGGAATAACAGCATCAACTCCAAGCATTGTTGAACTTGGAAATTTAACTCCTGCATCAAGCATAATTAACTCTTCATCATGCTCGATACAATATGTATTTTTTCCAACTTCTTCTAATCCACCTAAAGCAAACACTTTTGTTGGAATTTTATTTTTAACAACATTTTGGATTGGTTGTTTTGTTACTATACTAGTTGGTTTTGTAACTATTGCTTTGTTTTTACTTGTTTCTTTCTTTTCTTCATTCATTGAAATTATCACCTCATAATTCTAAAATTAACGCATAGTTTTTCTTTATTAAATTGGATATTATTAAAAAGAAAAAAATTAATTTACTAGTATCCAAGAAATTATAACATAAAGATTAGTAAGATTACCAAAAAAAACCT
>NZ_RXFZ02000377.1:0-3657 GCF_044714365.1 Spiroplasma sp. hy2 | reverse complement strand
TTAAGATACTTAAGGTCTTTTTGATTATAATGCAAAGTGTTTTTAAAAACATTAGCTTCTTTTTTAATTTCACTAAAACTTTTATTATTTCCACCAAAATTTATTCATAATCAAAAAACATATGCTGGATCTTGATATTTTGAACCAAATTTAACATTATCTCAATCAATTATTTTTTTAATTTTTAAATCTTGTTCAAAAATAACATTAACGGGACTTAAATCGCCATGAACAATATATTTATTTTTATATTTTAATTTTTGTAAACTTTGTAGGACTGACAAAATACTTTTTAATTCCAACATCCCAGTATTTCCAATTTGAGTAAAAGTATATCCTGCAATTAAATCATATGAAATATAATCTGGAAAAATAGTTATATTAGGAATATAATTATTGTTACTTAATAATTAACTAATAATTAATTGTTTTTGTTTTATTGCTTAATTTAATATATTTAAAAACTTTATTATAATTAATAATAATTTTTTGGTTAGATAAACCATTATATTTAAAATTTGTTGATAAGTTTATTAAATTTTGTACCATATTAAAACCCTTTCGTAATTTTAAATATTTTGTCTCCTAAAAACTTACATTACAATGCTAATTATTACTAAAATAATATAAATATAACACTAAGATTTATTATTTAAATCAGTTTTTGTTACTACTGACAATACTGTTTTAATATGTTCAACTGGTTTAACTTTCCGTCATTCTTGGATAATCTTAAAATCATTATCCAGCAAAAAAGTGCTTCGTTCAATGCCAAGATAAACATTATTAAACATTTTCTTTTCTTTCAAGACATCAAACATTTCACATAATTTAGAATCAATATCACATAACATGGGGAAACTAACATTATTATCATTTTGAAACTTAGTTTGTTTTTTTAAATTATCACGACTAATACCAATAACATTATAACCAGCAGTTAAAAATTTTTGATAATAACGATTATAAGCAACTGTTTCTAAAGTACAGCCTGGTGTTGCTGCTTTCGGAAAAAAATAAAAATATAGCCCTTTTCTTTTTGAAAATCAGTAATAAGATGTTCTTCTGCATCTGTAAACAAAAACTTTTCTTGTTTTAAATCCATTTTTAAATAACCTCCCCTAAAAATAATAATATAAAAGACAATAATAATTAATTACTATCTTTGAAAAAGTTGGATTAAATATTTTGTTACTTCTAACTTATTTTTTAAAATATTAAATGATAATTTTAAATCTAAAAAAATTAAATATAGTGAAATTTCGGTAATATCAAACTTATATTCTAAATCATTAATTTCCTTAGCAATATTGGCAATTTGCTCACCAATAGTATCCTATTCATCAAGAACAGCATTCGTTTGTAAACTTGCTCGTTCTTGTAATTCAGTAAGATCTAAATTAATTGCTTGAATTGTTGACATTAGTTCGTTCAAAGTTTGTTCAATTTTTTCTTCACGCAAAGACATTTGCTCTACTTTATTTTCCATTTTTACTTTCACCTACTTATAATTATAATATATCATAAAACTAAAAAAGATTAGTTTTAATAATTAATTACTAATCCTTTAAAACGTGTCACTGAATTAATTGTTTCACGAATCCCTTGAACTCCTTGTCCAGAATCATGAATTCCTAAAAACGGGAATGAATCAGGTCCTCGTTGAGTACGACCATTAATATTAACCGTTCCTGTTTCTAATTCATTAGCAATATTAAATGCTGCATTAATATCTTTTGTAAAAATACATGCTTGCAATTTAAAATTTGATTTATTTGCTAAAGTAATCATTTCTTCAACATTCTTACAACGAATAATTGGTAAGACTGGACCAAATGGTTCTTCTCATGCTAATCGCATTTCTGAGGTAACATGGTCAATTAAAGTTGCACTAATTAAATTATCTTTTCGTTGATTACCAAGTATTAATGTTGCTTTTTTTACTAAAGCATCATCAATTAAACCTTGTAAAAAATCTGCAGCTTTTAAATCAATGACAGGAATAATAGCTTTATTATCTAATGGCGAACCTGCTTCTAACTTGCTAACTTCTATTTTTAATAATTTTACTAGTTCATCAGCAATTGTTTCATCTACTAATACTCGCTTAACAGCCGTACAACGTTGTCCAGAATATGCATAAGCACCAGCAACAATTTCTTTTACTGCTTTTGTTAAATCAGCATCTTTTAATACTAAAGCTGGATCTTTTCCTCCTAATTCTAATACTAAGTCTTTTCCATGTCCTAATTTGCGAATATGATTGCCAACAGCAACTGACCCAGTAAATGAAATAACATCAATTTCAGGATTTAAAACTAATAAATCTCCAATATCACGTCCACGACCAGTTACAACATTAAAAACACCTTTCGGAAAACCAACTTCAAAAGCTAATTTTGCCATATATAACCCAGTTAAAGTGCCATTTGTTGCCGGTTTAAAAACAACAGTATTACCAACAACTAAACTTGGTACAATTTTTGCAATACTTAAATTAACAGGATAATTAAATGGTGAAATTGCCAAAATAACACCTTTTGGAACACGAGAAAAAATCCCTAATTTATTTTTAATATTTCAACCATCCCCAGTTAATGTTTCTGGAAAAACTCGTTTTGCTTCTTCAATTGTGTAATCAATATATTCAATACTACGTTCTACTTCAACTTGACCATCTTTTAAACTTTTTCCAATTTCATGGGCCATAATTTTCGCAAGCTCTGTCTTATGACTTTCTAATAATTTTGCTCATTTTTGCAAATAACTAATTCGTTCAAATAAAGCTAAATTTGCTCATTCTTTTTGTGACTGTCGAGCCCACTTAAACGCTTCATTTATTTCTTTTTCTTTTAGAGCTGGAACACGACCATATGGCTTATTATTAATTGGTGAAATTATTTCTAATCAATCCCCATTATTGATTAATTCACCATTAATTAATGCATTCAATTCCAAATTCATTTTTACCGCCTCGTTTCTTTCTGCATTATTCTATTTATATTTTATGCTTTTTTAAAATTATTAAAAGATACTTTCCACATTTAAATTATTGTTTATAATAAAATGTTTTAATGTTGTTAACGCACGTTCACTATATGCTAAATATTTTTCATTTTTAATTTTAAAATGTTGTTCAAAGGGAAGGATAATGCCAAAATTTGCTTTCATTGGCTGAAAATTAGTTTTTGAAGCATTAATAATATAATTCACTAATGCGCCCATCATTGTTTCGGGTGGAAATGTTAACATTGGGTCATTATTTAATAATCTTGCAATATTTAGGGCACTAATAATTCCTGTGGCTGCTGATTCAACATATCCTTCAACGCCAATAATTTGACCAGCAAAAAATAAATTCTGATGTTTTTTTACTTGTAAAAATTGATTTAATAAAATTGGAGAATTAATAAAATTATTCTTATGAATAACACCATATCGTACAATCTGAGCATTTGCTAAACCTGGAATCATACTAATAAGGCGTTGCTGCTCTGGAAACTTCAAATTAGTTTGAAAACCAACTAAATTATATAATAGACTTCTTGCATAACCTATTAAAATAATTGTAAATATTTTTAAAAAGATACTAATAGCAAATTATAATTTTAATTAATTATGTCTTTTATTTAAAAATTTAATATTTTCCTACAACGA
>NZ_RXFZ02000376.1:0-1255 GCF_044714365.1 Spiroplasma sp. hy2 | reverse complement strand
TTGATATAAGTTTAATAATATTTATAGTATAGCACTAATTAATGACTTAATCAATGATTATTTAAAAACCAGATATTTTATTAATCAGAGCTATCTGAACCCTTTTTTTCACCTTAATTTTATAGTATAATAAATAAATAAAAAAAATATGGGGGTTTTAACAATGGAAAATAATAAAAAAGTAATTGATTATTGAGATGATTATGACCCAAATGATTTTGATCCAGCAAAACGACCAACTTCAATTTTGCAAGATAAAACGATATTAAATAATAATCAAAATTCTGTTGATAAAATTACTAGATTAACAAATGAATTTGAGACATATTCATATTACAATAATAAATTTAATGTTAAACAAAATAATGTTCAAAATGATGTTTTTGATCACAATGATAATTATGATGAATTAGATTATTCTGAATGTCAACCAATAGAAGGGGCAGAAATTAACCAAGCAACAGAATTAACTGATTTAGATGAATTAAATTTAAATAATAAGAATCGATTTGTTCCATTTAATGAAAATGATATGGTTACTCCAGCACTTGATGTTAATCAAATTTATGATCGTTGGCAAAAATCAAAAGCTAATTTAATTACGCGTAAATTAGATGTTCTACGAAATCGAGTTCAAGAACCACGGATTGAAGGACGCCGAAAATATAGTTTTTATGCTCCTAAATCATTAGAAGAATTATTAAATAAACCAGCTCAAGTTGTACTAGATGCGACTCCATGCGTTGGCGGTGATGAGGTTTATCCTGACCAAAAATATTTTAATAATCCAGTTTTACTTTCAAAAGTACAGGGTAAAAATAATGATAATTTGTCCTTATCTAATAGTAATGATGGAATACCGCTAATTTCAGATGAAATCTTAGACAATGAACCATTAACAATGAGCAATATCTTAAAAAATGCTAAAATAAATATTGATGCAAGTAAAAAAGAAGCAATCTTTATTAATTATGAGGATGTGCTAGATCCCAATAATTTAAATTATGAACAACGTTTGCGTTTATTAAAATTAGCAGCTGATGACCCCAATAATGAAGAACGAAAAAAATTGTTACAAATGAAATTAAATAATGGTAGTTTACTATCCTTATCAGCAATAGTTAAAGAACGATTACAAAAAGTTAAAACGGGAGAGATTGAATTAATTGAGGAAATAACTCTTACAAAAGATAACAATTAGAGTAAAAGGAAAAGAAAAAATATTTTTTAGCACAATAACCTATTAATGTTCTTT
>NZ_RXFZ02000375.1:0-1042 GCF_044714365.1 Spiroplasma sp. hy2 | reverse complement strand
TTCTAATAATATTAATAAAAAAATGTAAAACACATAATAGCGTTTTACAAATTAAGATCAATCAATTTCACTTGGTTTCTTTAGATGTGTATTTTTCTTAATTTGGTCAATTAATCCATTACGAACATGAATAACTGTATTAGCAATATCAGCAATATTTGGGTTATGCGTAACAATAATAACCGTTGTTTTATATTTTTTATTAACATCAACTAAAATTTCAAGTACTTTTCGACCCATTTCTTCATCTAAAGCTCCTGTTGGTTCATCGCCAAATAAGATATCTGGATTTTTTGCTAATGCTCTAGCAATTGAAACCCGTTGTTGTTGTCCCCCTGACATTTGGTGAGGATATTTGTTCATTTGTTCTTCCATTCCAATTGTCTCAA
Organism: Spiroplasma sp. hy2; assembly: GCF_044714365.1. NCBI lineage: Bacteria > Bacillati > Mycoplasmatota > Mollicutes > Entomoplasmatales > Spiroplasmataceae > Spiroplasma > Spiroplasma sp. hy2. The sequence continues at coordinate 653 of NZ_RXFZ02000375.1, read as the reverse complement.
AAATATCTTTAATTGTCATATTCTTATTTTTGTTTTTACTTAAATTTTCCCCAACTTCAGCATTTTCTTTGGCAGTTAAATTAGTTAATAAATTATATTGTTGGAAAATAAAACCAACATTATCTCGTCTAAATTTTGTTAAATCAACATCTTTTAATAACGATAAGTTATAGCCAATAACAAAAACATCACCACTTGAAACTTTATCTAAACCTGAAATAATGTTTAGTAATGTTGTTTTTCCTGATCCAGAAGGACCTAGAATAACAATAAAGTCTCCTTTTTCTAATTTTAAATTAATTCCTTTTAAAACCGGTGTTTCAACTTCCCCAGTAATATATGATTTTTTCACATTAACTAGTTCAATTACATATTTACTTGTATCTGGTTTACTATTTGTTGTTGAAATAATTTCCCCTTTTAGAATTCGTTTTGAATATAACTTTGTTTGTTTCTTTTGCTCTTTTAACTTTTGTTTAAATTCTTTAACGGCAGTATAATCAACTTTTTCTTTTGGTTCCTTGTCATTTGGTTTTTTTGCTTTAGCTTCTTTTCCATGTGGTTTTGTTTGGTCTGTACTAGGTACATCTTTAATTTCAGACATCTTGTGTTGTGCCTCCCCTTTAAATACTAAAATACATTTTACAATTATT
>NZ_RXFZ02000374.1:0-6967 GCF_044714365.1 Spiroplasma sp. hy2 | reverse complement strand
ATTTTTAAATAAGGTAAGATTTAAGTATATGAGAATAGAAAATAGGGTGAAAATGATGGAACAATATCTTAATATGGCTCGTTTTATTTTAGAACACGGGCAAGAAAAAGATGATCGAACAAATACGGGAATAATTTCTTTTTTTGGTTATCAAATGCGTTTTAATTTAAGCAAAGGCTTTCCACTTTTAACAACAAAAAAAGTTCATTTTAAGTCAGTAGTTTATGAATTATTATGATTTATTAAAGGCGATACTAATATTAAATATTTAGTAGATCATGATGTTCGAATTTGAAATGAATGACCATATGAAAAATATCAAGCATCAGCAAAATATAATAATGAAACATTAACTGAATTTGTTGAAAAAATTAAAACTGATGCAAATTTTGCTGCTGAATTTGGTGATTTAGGACCAGTATATGGGAAACAATGACGAAACTTTAACGGAGTTGATCAGTTAGCAAAATTATTAGAAAATTTAAAAAAGAATCAATATTCACGTCGTCATATTATTAGTGCCTGAAATCCAGCAGAAGTTGATGAGATGGCTTTACCACCATGTCATACTTTAATTCAGTTTTATGTTTCAAAAGATAATAAATTAAGTTGTCAATTATATCAACGTAGTGCGGATGTTTTTTTAGGAGTCCCTTTTAATATAGCAAGTTATGCTTTATTAACCCATTTAATTGCCCAAGTTGTTGGTTTAGATGTTGGCGATTTTGTCCATACTTTAGGAGATTGTCATATTTATAAAAATCATTTTAATCAAATTAAAGAACAATTAACACGTTCTCCGCGAAAATTACCAACTTTGAAGTTAAATCAAACCATTATTTCGTTATTTGATTTTAAATTTGAAGATATTATGTTGGAAAATTATGACTCAGCCCCATTAATTAAAGGAACTGTCGCAGTATAATGATTAAGTTATTATGAGCAATGGATGAAAATAATTTAATTGGTCAAAATAACCAATTACCATGACATTTAAGAGAAGAATTACAGCATTTTAAAGAAACAACATTAGGGCAAACAATTTTATTTGGTCGATTAACTTATGAAGGAATTGGACGACCATTATCGAAACGAAAAACATTAGTTTTAACAAGACAACTTGATTATCAAATTAATCATCCGGATGTGGAATTAGTAACTGATTTAACAGCAATTATTAATTTTTATCATCAAAATCCAAACGAAGATATTTATATTTGTGGGGGGAAAAAAAATTATGAGGCAACATTACCATATGCTGATGAATTAATCATTAGTTATATTAAGGGAAAATATCAAGGTGATACTTATTTTCCTTCGTTTGATTTAAACCAATTTACTTTAATTAAATCAAACGAATATCAGCAATTTGTAATAAAATATTATAAAAGAAAGGAACAAAGTTAAAATGTTAAATATTTGAAAAATTCTTCTGACATGACCACGATTTTTACGAACAATTACTAAGGCAAGAAGTATTAGTAAAAAAATTAAACGAGATCCAAATATTGTTTCAGAAGAATATCGTTATCATTGATTACAAAAACGAACACGCTATATGTTATGAGTACACGATGTTAAAATAATTGTTCATGATCGTGATAATTGAATTGATAAGGGTTGTTTAATGATTGCAAATCATCAATCGAATGTGGATCCGGCATTATTATTTGCTCTAAATGATTTTAATAAAACCGCACCTTGTGCATTTATTGCTAAAAAAGAATTACAAGATAATCGAACATATCGAAATTTCTTAACATTAATTGATGTTTTATTTTTAGATCGGGAAAACCCTCGTCAGGCCTTAGAAGTTATTAAAGAGGCAAATGATTTAATTCGTGTACCACGAACAATGGTTGTTTTTCCGGAAGGAACACGAAGTTGCAGGCAAGAAATGGGAGAATTTCATGCTGGAAGTTTTAAAATTGCCCAGAAAGCACATGTTCCAATTATTCCTGTTTCAATTGTTAACTCTTATCCAATTTTTAATAAAGAATTTAAAAAAAGAGGGAAAAAGTATGTTCATGTTGTGTTTCATAAGCCAATTAAGCCAGATACGTTTATGACCAAATCAACTGAATTAATTGCAAATAATGTTAAACAAATTATTCAAAAAGGAATTGATCAATATCAAGATGTTGATCATAAAAAAGCTTATGAAGAATATAAAACTTCATTAAAGAAAAAAACGACTTAAAAAAAGAAGGTATCGAATAGTGAATATTTTAGAATTAATTGATAAAAAGAAAAATGGACAAGAGTTATCACGAGAAGAAATTAGCTTTATTGTCAAAGGATATACATCAGGGATTATTCCAGATTATCAAATGTCAACTTTTTTAATGGCAATTTATTTTCAATCAATGTCAGTTACAGAAATTTCGTTTTTAACTGAAGCAATGATTAATTCAGGGGAAGTATATGATTTAACTACAATTCCTGGTTTTAAAGTTGATAAGCATTCTTCTGGTGGAGTTGGTGATAAGGTTAGTTTAATTTATGCGCCTTTAGTTGCTGCATTTGGTTTAAAAGTGGCAAAAATGTCAGGACGGGGATTAGGCCAAACAGGAGGAACAATTGATAAGTTGGAAAGTATTCCTGGTTTTAAAGTTGAACTTTCTTTTAATGAATTTAAGGATGTTATTAATAAAACAAATTTATCAATTATGGCTCAATCTGATAATCTTGTTCCTGCTGATAAAAAGATTTATGCCTTACGGGATGTGACGGCAACAGTTGATTCATTACCATTAGTGGCAGCAAGTATTATGTGTAAAAAAATTGCGACCGGTAGTGATGGAATTGTGTTAGATGTTAAATGTGGTAGTGGCGCTTTTATGAAAACAATATCTGATGCACGGAAATTAGCACAAATTATGGTTGAACTTGGAATTAAATTTAATAAGAAGATTGCTGCTGAAATTACTAATATGACAGAACCATTAGGCCGTACTATCGGTAATGCAATTGAAATTTATGAAGCATTACAAACATTACGAGGAAAAGGACCTGATGATTTGACTTACATTGTATGTGAAGCAGCAGCTTTAAGTTTATGCCAAGCAGGGCTTTTTAAAGATTTAGCAATGGCAGTTAAAGCTTGTGAAAAAAAATTACAAACAGAAGAGCCGTTAAATTACTTACGTGCTTTTGTGAACGAGCAAGGTGGAGATTTAAGTTTTATTGATAATGATTTAACTTTAAAAGAAGTATTAAAAGTAAAAAATATAGTTGAAATTAAAGCAACCCAATCGGGATTTATGGAAATTATTGATACTAATGAGTTAGGATTATTAGCTGTTCGTTTAGGAGCTGGCCGTAATACAAAAGATGAAACAATTGATTATCATGCTGGTATTTATTTAAACAAAAAAACTGGTGAAAAAGTTGCAAAAAATGATGTTGTAATGACTTTATATACTAACCGTTATGTTACTGCCCCAGTTTATGATTGAGCACAACGAACTTTTCGAATTGTTTCAACAAAACCACCACAAGAAGAATTAGTTTATGAGATAATTCAATAAAAGTGATGCTTTAAGTTAATCACTTTTTTGTTTTAATATCTTTAATTTTTTTTAAAATAGCGGTATTATTAACTAAGAAAATAAACATGGGAGAGAAAGAATGTTACATTTGCCGCGCTATGAAGTAAAACTTGATAATTTTTCAGGACCATTAGATTTATTGTTGCATTTAGTTAAAGAAAAGGAGATGGACCTTTTTGCAATTAAATTGACAGAAATTACTGATCAATTTTTAGCGTATATTAGAGAAATGGAACAATTAAATATTGAAATTGCATCAGAATATTTAACAATGGCAAGTTATTTAGTTGAGACAAAAACAAAATTAGTGTTACCAAAAGAAGAAGTTGAAATTGATGATAATTATGAAAAAGATGCTCGTGATGAACTAATTAATCGTTTACTAGAATATAAAAAAATTAAAGAAGTTAGTCAATATTTTAAAGATCAACATCAAGAGGGAATTCGCTATTTGTCAAAACCACGAACAATTATTAAAGGAAATCAAATTAAAGAAGAAGATTTACCATTATCGCCAAAAATTAATATTGATAAATTAACTAATAGTTTTTTAAAAATGTTAGAACGAATTAATGCAGCAAAACCATTAGAATCAAATGTTGTTATTACTGAAGTTTCTCCAGAAGAAATGGCGGAGCGAATTATGGCATTATTAGCGCAAGATGATAAAGAATGAACATTAGAAGAATTGCTAGGTAATTTTACTTTATCATTACAAGTTTTTGTTGCTTGTTTTATTGCTTTGTTAGATTTAGCTCGTCATCAAAAAATTGAAATTGAGCAATACCAACATTTAGAAGCAATTTACATTAGACCATACTTACAGAAAGAGGGGAATTAAATTAGATGAATTTAAATGAAAAAATGGCTGTTTTAGAAGGACTATTATTTATCAGCGGTGATGAAGGAATTAATTTAAAAGAAATTGCTCATATTCTTGAAATTTCTGTTCCTCAGTGTGAGGAGGTTTTAGCAAAATTAAAAGTAGAATATCAAACTAATAATAATCGTGGATTAACAATAACATCTTTTGCTGATAAATATCGCTTAGCAACAAAGCAAGAATATTATCAATTTTATTTAAAATTAGCTAATAATAAAATAGAAGCACGTTTATCACAAGCAGCATTAGAAACATTAGCAATTATTGCCTATCGTGGACCCATTAGTAAACCAGAAATTGAAGAGTTACGGGGAGTTAATTCTGACAGTGTTATTAACAAATTACGTGTACGTGATTTAATTGATGAAGTTGGTAAAAGCGAATTACCAGGGAAACCAATGACATATCATATTACTGAAGAATTTTTAAAAGTTTTTAATTTAACTTCTTTAGCAGATTTACCACAAATTAAGGAAACTGTGATAGAAAAAGAACAGGATTTATTTAAATAATGGAACGCTTACAAAAAGTTATTGCAGCAAAAGGTTATTGTTCACGACGAAAAGCAGAAGAATTAATTATTCAAGGACAAGTTAAAGTTAATAATATTGTGGTAACAACGTTGGGTACTAAAGTTAGCAAAAATGATCAAATACAGATAAACAATCAAATCCTTACGAATAAAAATGCAAATAAGGTTTATTTGATGTTGAATAAACCACGAAATTGTGTTTCAACGATGTTATGGGCCCCGCAACATCGCAAAACAGTTTTAAACTATGTTAAGTGTTTCAGAGCGAATTTATCCGGTGGGTCGTTTAGACTATGATACTAGTGGGCTTTTGCTATTGACTAATGATGGAGAATTTACTAATATTATTACACACCCAAGTCATATTATTAATAAGACATATCATGTTTTGGTTTCTGGTTATCTTTCAAAACAACAACTACAAAAATTAGCAACAGGACTTGAAATTGAACCATGAATTATAACAAGCAAAGCGCAAGCAAAATTAGTAAAATATGAAGAAGCAAAAAATGTTTCGATTCTTCTATTAACAATTTATGAAGGCAGAAAACATCAAGTTAAAAAAATGATACAAGCATTAGGACATGAAGTTATTAAATTGCAATCGGTTTTTTACAATTAGATGAAACATTAAAGCCTGGTGAATGACGTTATTTAAAACCCAAAGAAATTAAACGTTTTTTTGGAATAGCATCACACTTAAAAACAAAATAAAGGAGAAAAAAACAATGCGGATTACATTAGCAGGAGTTGTTGGAGTAGGGAAATCAACTGTTAGTAAGCTATTGGGAGAAAAACATCATTATATGGTAATGGATGAGCCAGTTGAGGAAAATCCATATTTAGATCAGTATTATGCTGATCCAAAAGATATGGCTTTTAAAATGCAAGTATATATGGTAATGGCGCGTAGTAAACAATTAAAACAAGCAAAAATAACATCTAATATTATTTTTGACCGTAGTATTTTAGAGGATCCAATTTTTGTTGATGTCTTATATGAACTAGGATATATGAATACAACAGATTATAAAGTTTATAAAGAATTTTATGATGTTGTTGTTTTACAAAGTTTATATTTAGATGAAAACATTAAACCAGAATTAGTTGTTTATTTACGAGTTGATCCAGAAATAGCAATTGAACGAATTACCAAAAGAGGCCGAGCTAGTGAACAAAATATTGGCAGCGCTTATTGAACATTATTAAACCGAAAATATGAGGAATGATATGAACGCTCAAAAGATAAGTTTAATTTTTTAGTTATTGATGCCAATCATAAAACACCAGAAGAAATTGTTGCCATAATTTCAGAAAAATTAATTGAAAAGAAATAAGACAATAAAAAAACTAGTGTCAACACTAGTTTTTATTTGTTTAAATTTGCCCTAATCCTTTTTCTTTTCAAATTTTCATTACAGCATCTTTTCCTTTTGTTTCTAAAATATCTTTGTATTCTAAATAACGTTCTTGACATTCTTTAATTTCTTTTAAAGCTTGGTCTAAGCCACTTCAACCATTAATTTTAACTTCTTTTTTTTGCAAAGTTTTATATTGTAAAAAGAAAGTTTTAATTTCATTTCGTATTGCTAATGGAACATCTTCTAAAGTTTGAATATGATTAAAACGCGGATCATCAGCCATCACAGCCATTAATTTTGTGTCAATTTCCCCGTTATCAATCATATTAATTGTTCCTAAAATACGAACATTGATTTGACAACCAGGAATTGTGGGGTAAGTGCTTAATGAAATTACATCAAGGGGATCACCATCTCAATCTAATGTGTTTTCAATAAAACCATATTCTCCTGGATAAAAATTAGCACCATATAAAACCCGGTCTAAAACAATTCGTCCTGTTTTAAGATCATATTCATATTTATGACCAGACCCCTTAGGGATTTCAACGATAATTGGTAAAACATTATTTTTACTCATTATTTTTCTTCCTTTCATTACTTTCCTAATTATTAATATAGCATAGAAAGGCAAATAATG
>NZ_RXFZ02000373.1:0-3195 GCF_044714365.1 Spiroplasma sp. hy2 | reverse complement strand
TAATATTTCATAAAAATCATATTGCTAGTTATTGTTATATATTTATTATTTTAACTTAATTCCTAATTCATCCAATTGTTTGTCCTCAACTGGACTTGGTGAAGCTGTCATTGGATCAGTTCCTGTTGTATTCTTCGGAAAAGCAATCACATCCCGAATTGATTCACTATTCGTTAAAATCATTGCTAGCCGATCAAGTCCAAATGCAATTCCGCCATGGGGTGGAACACCATAATTAAAAGCATTTAAAAATCAACCAAATTTGTTCTCAATTTCTTGGTTTGATAATTGTAATGATTTAAACATTCGGGTTTGAACTTCACTTTGGTGAATACGAATGCTTCCTCCCCCAATTTCATAACCATTTAAAACTAAGTCATAAGCATCAGCACGCGCAGTTGCCATTTTCTGCTCAAAATTATCAATAAATTCACTAGTTGGCGCGGTAAAAGGATGATGAGCTGCTTCATAACGTTGATTTTCATCTGATCATTCATATAATGGTCAATTAACAATTCATAAGAAGTGATATTCATTCGGTGGAATTAAAGCAAACATTTTAGCTAATGCTACTCGGACTGCTCCTAAAGCTTGGCAAGTAACTGCTTTTTCATCACTAACAAAGAAGAATGTTCCAGTTTGTTTATTACATTTTTGTAATAATTTTGCTTTTTCATCATCACTAAGTATTTTTGCAAGTGGTCCTTCTCAATTATTCTTTTCTTGTTTAACTCATGCTAACCCTTGTGCTTTGTTTTGTTGGGCAATCCGTGTTAATTCTTCAACTTGTTTTTTGCTGACTAATTGGGGAAGAAAAATCCCTTTTAAACTCAACTCCTTTTTTAAGGCTGTTGCAAAGACTCTAAATTCAGTTTTTGCAAAAATATCTTTTGCATCAAATAACTGTAAATCATAGCGCGTATCTGGTTTATCAGTGCCATATTTTTCAATTGTTTCATTATAATCCATCCGAAGAAAGGGCGTTTTAATTTTAACTTTCATCACATCTTGCATAATTGTTTGAAATAATGTTTCAACAAAATGGATAATATCATCGCGCTCAACAAAACTCATTTCTAAATCTAATTGCATAAATTCTGGTTGACGATCACTTCGTAAGTCTTCATCGCGAAAACACTTTGCAATTTGAAAATATTTATCAAATCCGGCTAACATTAATAACTGTTTAAACAATTGCGGTGATTGTGGTAACGCATAAAAATTATGGGGATTTAAACGCGAGGGAACTAAGAAATCACGGGCACCTTCTGATGTTGATTTGTTTAAAATTGGTGTTTCAATATCAATAAATTGATGAGCATGACAAAATTGCCGAATTGTTTGCACTAATTGATTTCGTAACATAATTTTTTGTTGCATTATTGGTCGACGTAAATCTAAATAACGATATTTCATTCGAACATCTTCTAACGCATCAGTGACATCATTAATAATTAATGGCGGCGTTTCGGCTTTTGATAAAATTGTGACTTGTTTAGCTGCAATTTCAATTGCCCCGGTTGGTAATTCTAAATTCTTACTTTTTCGTTCAATTACAACACCTTCAACACTAATAACAAATTCATTTCGAATTGTATTAATCATCGCATATTGGGGATGCTCTGGTTGGACAACAACTTGTGTAATCCCTGTTCGATCACGTAAATCTAAGAAAATAATTCCCCCTAACCGACGATTCTTTGCCACTCAACCACTTAAAACAACCTTTGCTTTAACATTTTTTAATGTTAATTCACCACAAGTATGTGTTCTCTTCATTATTTCTTCTCCTTACTTAAAACTGTAATAATCTTGTCAAACTTAACTTCTTGTTCTTTTCCTGTTTGTTGGTTTTTAATTTTTACAACGTTTTTTTTCAATTCTTCATCACCAATAATAATAGCATTCTTTGCTTTCAAACGCTCTAATGATTTAAACTGAGCTTTAACACTACGTGTTAAATAATCACAATCAACACGAAAACCACTTGCTCGAAGTAATAACAACAACGAAGCAGCAAAATAACGCGCATGATCAGATAAACAAATTAAATAAGCATCAAGATAAGCCTCATCAGCTAGGACAATATCATTCGCAGCTAAAGTTAATAACAATCGTTCTAATCCTAAGGCAAAGCCTACCGCTGGATAATCTAAACTTGGTTCAAAGGTGTGCACTAATTGGTCATACCGTCCACCACCTAGTAAAGTTAATTCTCGCTCTGCTTCCTCAATCACAATTTCAAAAACAACGCCAGTATAATAATCTAATCCTCGTACTAATTGCGCATCTAAGGTAAAAGGAATTCCTAATTTAGTTAACAACTTTTGAATTGCCACAAATTCTTCATTTTCTGTTGGGGTTAAATAATCATAAATCTTTGGCGCATTACTAAATTTATCATGATCAATTTTACAATCTAATACTCGTAATGGATTCTTTTGTACCCGAATTTGACAATCAGCACATAATGTTTGTTCTTGGAAGAAAGCTGTTAACACACCAAGATACTTTGTTCGTGCTGCACCAATTGTTAAATAATTTAGTTTTAATGTTAAGTTTGTTAATCCAAGTGTTTTTAATAAATTATAACCAAGTAAAATAACTTCAACATCTAATAAATAATTCTTAGTTCCGACCACTTCAATTCCAAACTGATTAAATTGACGTAAACGGCCATGTTGAGGTCGTTCATAACGAAACATATTCCCAAGGTAAAATAATTTTAATGGTAATTCATATTTCCCATATAGTTTATCTTCAATAATACTGCGAATAACAGGTGCGGTTCCTTCTGGACGTAAAACAAATGCTCGCTCTTTTTTATCTAATAATTCAAACATTTCTTTGCTAACAATATCGGTTTCTGCTCCTACTGAACGCACAAATAAATCTTTTGCTTCGAAAATTGGAGTTCTAATTTCATGATAGTTATATTGCATAGCAAGACTACGCAGCATTAATTCTAGGGCACTTAATTCACTTGCTTTTTCATAATAAAGATCTTCAGTTCCTCGTAGTTTTTGCATATTCATAACTTTCTTCCCTTCTAAATAAAAAACTAAAAGATTGCTTAGGAACGAAAAATCGCGGTGCCATCCTATTTCATTATCTTTTAGTTAATGCGCTTACTTGTCAAAATCTATTAAATTTTATCTTCATGTTGTCATCACGCTTTAAAATTCCAATAGTTTC
>NZ_RXFZ02000372.1:0-2362 GCF_044714365.1 Spiroplasma sp. hy2 | reverse complement strand
AATCAACGGTATTATATTTTAACGTTTAAAAAATTTAAAGCAAAATCATAATCTTACACAAAATTAGTTTTCAAATTGTCATATTGATGATTTTTTTTATTTCATCAAGAGTTTTCGACAAAATTAAAGAAATGCTTTAACTGAAGCAATATTAGATTATAATAATAGAAATAGAAGATTTGGAGGAATTGAAAGTGATAAACAATCAGGAAGATAATGTTCTTGTTAATGAAAATGAAAAATCAACAGGAGATGATAATTTAACAAATAAAGCGTCAAAAAGTAAGGAACATAAAGGTATGTTTCAAAAAAAATATGTTGCTCGTCATATTACATTTTATTTGTTATTAGTCTTTTTAGGTTTATATTTATTCACAGGGGCAATTGCAACAGAATGACATGGTAATGTTCCACATATTGAAATTGCTAATTATGTTTTTATTGGCATTAATGCTGTTATTTTAGGTTTAGTTAACTATGAAATTTTGCGGTTAGTTGGAGGAACAAAGTGACCAATTTATACGCAAGTCATTACATATTTATTAATAATTTTTTTATTTTTGTTTCCAGCTGAATCAATCGCAACAGAATATGGTGGAATTGGTTCAATTAATTACCCATTTTATACATTATTAAATTGAAATTGATTAAAACCCTGAATTATTTTTGTTATTTATTTATGTGCGATTTTAGGATATTATTGTTTAGTATTTAGTTCAAAAGAAATTACTTTTGGTAAAATGACATTAGTTTTAATTTTTACCTTGTATTTAACTTTTGCTTTAAAAGCAATGAATAAATTTATGTTAAATCCTGCTTATGGTTGAAGTAGTCTGGTATGATTAGCATTAATTATTATTTTAACTGATACTTTTGCGTTTGTTGGCGGTGTTACTTATGGAAAACATAAATTAGCGCCAACAATATCTCCAAACAAAACATGAGAAGGTGCTGTAACGGGAACAATCTTAGCAGCAGGAATTGCAATTACTTATGCTATTTTAATGTTTCATTTTGCAACTAGTAACCATTGGGTTTTTAACTTTTTCTCAAATGATAATGATCAAAATGTAATGCGTTATGTAATTTATGTTCTGTTAGCGTTTGTATTAAGCATTTTGTCACAATTGGGGGATTTATCATTTTCATGAATTAAACGTCGTTATAATATTAAAGATTTTAGTAATTTATTGCCTGGCCATGGTGGTATTTTAGATCGTTTGGATTCATTTTCATTAGTTTTTTTTGTAATGTTTATTATTTCAAATATAGTGTTACAACGATAATTTATGATGCGAAATATTATTGTTTTTGGTGCGTCTGGAAATATTGGTCAACAAGCGTTACAAATTATTGAATCAAATCCAAATGATTTTCAAATTACCGCTGTTAGTATTTATCATAATATTTCAGTTCTAATTAAGATTTTAGAGAAACATCGCACAATTAGGATTGTTCATCTTGGTGATGAAACACAACAAGCTATTTTAACAGCGCAATATCCAAATATAACTTTTGTAACTGGAGAAACAGGAATTAATGCAATGTTAGCTGCTTTTCGGACAGCGTTGGTTTTAAATGCAATTAGTGGTTTTGCAGGATTATACCCAACATTACAAACTTTATATGGTAAAAACCGTACGTTATTATTAGCAAATAAAGAATCATTAGTAGTAGCAGGGGATTTAATTAACAATTTATTAGCAAAAAATAATAATCAATTATATCCAATTGATTCTGAGCATTGTGCTATTTTTCAATGTTTAGACCAAACTAACCCGTGTTCAGAAATTATTTTAACAGCTTCAGGGGGGATGTTTGCTAATAAAACATTAGCTGATTTAAAAACAATTTATGAGCAACAAGCTTTGCAACATCCAACTTGAAAGATGGGACAAAATATTACCATTGATTCTTCAACAATGGTAAACAAAGGATTTGAAATTATAGAAGCTTATCATTTATTTAAAACTTCAAAAATCACTGTTATTTTACATCCACAAGCTATTTTACATTCAGCCGTACAATATGCCGATTCTTCAATTATTGGACAATTATCAAAACCTTCAATGTTACAAGTTTTAAATTATTTTTTATATTATCCAATTCGAAAAAATAGTTCGTTCTTAAAACCATTAAATTTTGAGAAATTAATAACCTTAACATTTCAAAAAGCTGATTTATCTCGTTGAAAAGCGCTACAATTAGCTTATCGTTGCTTAAATGAAAATAATTCATTAGCCATTGCTTTTAATGCAGCAAACGAAACATTACGTTCGCTTTTCTTATCCGGAAGAATTAAATTTTATCAAATTGTTGATTATATTGAATATTTTATGAATCAAATTAAACCGCAAAAATT
>NZ_RXFZ02000371.1:0-5753 GCF_044714365.1 Spiroplasma sp. hy2 | reverse complement strand
TTGGGATTATAATTTTATTAATGTTAGTTACAATTCATGAATTTGCACATTTTATTATTGCGAAATTAGCGGGAGCATATGTCTATGAATTTGCAATTGGTTTTGGTCCCAAAATTTTTTCTTGAGGAAAAAAAGAAACTCGTTATTCAATCCGAATTTTTCCTTTTGGAGGATATGTTTATATTGCAAGTCAATTAGTTGATCCACCAAAAGGGTGTGAAGAGGAAGAAGTTCCTGAAGAACGAAAAATGGAAAATATTGCAAAATGAAAACGTTTAATTTTTATTGTCGCAGGAGCTTTAATGAATTTTTTTATTGCTGTTTTTATTTTTACCACAATTTTTGCGGCATTAAATTATAAACCATCTGATATGACATATTGAGGAGCTAAGTATGATTCTAATGGTGCAGCATATGCTGCTCTAAAAACGAGTGGTCAAAATGTTGCTCAAGATATTGTGATTTTAGATTATTGATTAGGTCCTAATATTGAAAAACTTAAAGTAGCACAAGAATATTATCGTGTTAATAAGGAAGATAAAGCTGATAATAAGGAGAATCATATTTTAGCAAGTCATGTGGGAACAGTAGATAAGATTCCAACTTATCAAACAACAGTTTTTAATTTTATTAAAAATTTAAAACAACAATATGATAATAGTAATAATGATGAAAAAATTAATTATATTACTCTTGCTTTTGCTCGTTTAAATAGTAAACAAGAAGTTACAACGGCGTCTGATGGTTTATTTCAAACTGAACCAGTTAAGTTAACAGAAGCCAACAATACTTATACAGTCGGAATTAGAGCTCCTGATCGTCAGTTTGCTTCAATTGCGCAAGCATATAGCTATGGTTGAGGAGAAACATTTAGACAATCAGTGACAATTTTAAAATCATTTGGATTATTATTTACTGGTCAGTGAGGACAATTATCTGGTCCAGTTGGAATTGCAAGAACAGTTTCTTCAATGTTAACAGAAGGACCAGCTCTTTTCTTTATGTATGTGGCCATGTTATCTGCTAATTTATTTGTTTTGAACTTAATTCCAATCCCACCATTAGATGGATACAAGTTTTTTGAAACATCAATTGAAGGAATAGTTGGTGGAGTAAAACGCTTAAATGGTCGGAAAAGGATTTGAAAGAAACGCCATGATCCAGTGCAACAAAAAGTATTATTAGAAGAATATCAAGCAAAAGAGCAAAAATGACAGTTACCGCATAAGGCAAAGATTATTATTAATGTAACGGGAGCAATAGTCTTTATTTTATTATTTATTGGAATAACAATTAAAGATGTCTTTTTTTAAGCAGAAAAGCTAGGTGAGGATTAGATGATGGACCAACAATTGATAAAACTATTTACAGCAAATAATTTAGAATTTATTGGAAATTATTTTGATGATGCTAAAGTCATTAAAGCAGAATATAGTACTAGTGAAGGCTTTTTTCGTGTTGTGATTGAAATTAATGATTTTTTACCACTAGAAGTTTTACTAAAATTAGAACAAACTTTATTAGAAAATGAAACATTACCCACAAAGATTTCTTTACGGGTTCGAAAAGAACAATACGAATTAGAAACTATTTTTAGTTACTTAGAATATATTCGATTAAATAAATCGGAATTAAAAAATAGTTTTTTTAGTAAATTATCCCCAGAACGTTTTGCTTTAACTGATAATATTTTAAAAATTACTGTTCATTCGGAAAGTGAACAAAAATTAGTGGGTGAACATTGTAATTATTATCAAAAAAAACTTCGCCGCTATGGTTTTAGTGATTTACAATTAGCCCTAGTGATTGATTTATGAGAAAATAATATTTTAGAAATTAATGAACAAGAATTAATTAAATATCAAGAAACAGCGCAAAAAACAGAACAGTTAATTTCTAAACCAACCAATGGGACTAATCCAGTTCGAAGAGAATTAAATAGTTATCAGAGAGCAAAAAATGGAGAAGCAAGTTATGAACGGTTAATTGATATTGATCAAGATGCTCCGAATGTGACAATTTATGGAAAAATTTTAAGTAAAGAACGACAGTTAATTTCAACAAAGAAATTTATTTATGTAATAACAATTACTGATTATAGTGATACAATTGGCACAAAATTTTTTACTCGAACAAAACAACCAGATGATTTTATTGAAGAATTAAAAACTAATGAATGAGTTAGTCTTTTTGGCGATATTCGGTATGATACTTATGCTAATGAACAAATGTTTTTTATTAAAAAAATTTCTCGTTTAGAGCATGAAGATTTATATCGTGAAGATAATGCGCCTGAAAAACGCGTGGAGTTACATCTCCATACTAAAATGAGTGTTATGGATGGAGTAACAGATCTTGCAATGCTTTTTAAAACATTAGTACATTGGAATCATAAAGCAATTGCTTTTACTGACCATTTAAATGTTCAAGTTTATCCAGAAATTTATAATCTTAATAAGAAATATCCTGATGTTAAAGTTATTTATGGTGTTGAAGCAGATATTTTAGATGATAAAGTCTGATATGTTAAAAACCCGCATCATCATAATTTACGAACTGCAAAATATGTTATTTTCGACTTAGAAACAACTGGCTTAAGTAGTAGCTATGATGAAATCATTGAATTTGGTGCGGTTATTATGGATGATATTAGTGGTGAACGTCAAACAATTAATCATTTGTTTAAACCATCCGTTAAGTTATCATCATTTACAACTGAATTAACAGGAATTACAGATGAATTATTAGCGGATAAACCAACTTTTATTGAATCAATTGACCAAATTTTAGAATATTTTAAGGATGCAATTTTAATTGCACATAATGCTGAGTTTGACCTTGGTTTTATTCAATCGTGGTTAAAAAAAGCTGGACGCTCAAAAATTAATAACACAGTAATTGATACTTTACAATTATCACGGATTTTAGAACCACATTTGAAAAATTATCGGTTGGGAACAATTGCTCGTTGTTATAATGTTATTTATAATGAAGAAGTTGCTCACCGTGGCGATTATGATGCAATTGTTTTAACAGACATCTATGAGCATCAGCTACGGAAAATGATTAATACTTATAGTATTGAGTTTGATGATGATATTGAGAAAATTCATGACCCTGCTGTTTATAAAAAACTGCGACCAAAACATATGACAATTTTAGCAAAAAATCAGGTAGGTTTATTAGAATTATTTAAACTAATAACTGCTGCGCATACTAAATATTTTTATTCATCACCAAAATTATTACGAAGTGTAATTGAACAACATCGTAGTAATTTATTGATTGGGTCATCATGTATTAATGGTGATGTTTTTGAAGTGGCACGAAATAAAAATGCATCGGAATTAGCAGAAACAATTAAGTTTTATGATTATGTTGAAATTCAACCTCCTAGTGTATATAAACATTTAGTTCAAATGGGGGATTTATCAGAAGAACGATTATTAACAGTCATTAAAGATATTATTTTTACAGCAAAAAAATTAAATAAATTAGTTGTTGCTACTGGTGATGTGCACTATCTTAACCCAGAAGATAAAATTTTCCGTGAAGTTTATATTAATGCAAAAGGAATTGGTGGTCGTCCCCATCCTTTATATGATTATAAGCAACGAGTAACTGATAATCCTGATCAGTTTTTAAGAACAACAATGGAAATGATGAACGAATTTAAGTTTTTAAATAATGATGAATTAATTTATGAAATTGTAGTAACAAATCCAAATTTAATTGCTGACCAAATTGAAAAAGTTGAAATTATTAAAGATAAATTATACACACCTAAAATTGAAGGTAGTGACCAATTATTAAAAGAATTATGTTATAAAAATGCTTATAAAATTTATGGTAAGTCATTACCAGAAATTGTTGCATCACGCTTAGAACGTGAATTAAATGCTATTATTAAGCATGGTTTTGCTGTTATTTACTGAATTGCACATAAATTAGTTGATAAATCATTGCAAGATGGCTATTTAGTCGGGTCACGGGGAAGTGTTGGTAGTAGTTTTGTTGCAACAATGAGTAATATTACTGAAGTAAATCCATTACAACCACATTATTTATGTTCTTATTGTAGTTATAGTGAATTTATTATTGATGGTTCAGTTAAGTGTGGATATGATTTACCAGTTCGTACTTGTCCAAAGTGTCAAAAACCATTAAAAGGGGAAGGGCATGATATTCCCTTTGAAACATTTTTAGGGTTTGAAGCAGATAAAGTTCCGGATATTGATTTAAACTTTTCAGGAGAATATCAACCAATTGCACATGACTTTACTAAAGAAATGTTTGGAGAACGTAGTGTTTATCGTGCCGGAACAATTTCAACGGTGGCAGAAAAAACTGCATATGGTTATGTGAAAGGTTATTTTGAAAGTAAAAATATTTTACATTTAAAACGTCGCGCAGAATTAGAACGAATTGCCAAGGGTTGTGAGGGAGTTAAACGAACAACTGGACAACATCCAGGTGGAATAGTTGTTATTCCAAATGAATATGAAGTTGAGGCATTTACACCAGTTAATTTTCCTGCTGATGATATCAAATCAAATTGATTAACAACTCATTTTGATTTCCACGCAATTCATGATAATGTTTTAAAGTTAGATATTTTAGGCCATGTTGACCCAACTGCTTTGCGAATGCTGCAAGATTTAACGGGAGTGGATCCAAAAACAATTCCAACAAATGATGAAGCGGTTTTAATTCTTTTTCGAAGTTTAGATGTTTTAAATATTAAACCAGAAGATATTAATGGTGAAAAAACTGGTGCAATTGGTATTCCTGAATTTGGTACTTTTTTTGTTCGTAAGATGTTATTAGATACAAAACCAACTTCATTTGCAGATTTAGTCCAAATTTCAGGATTGTCACACGGAACAGATGTTTGAATTGGCAATGCCCAAGAATTAATTCGAAATCAAAATATTAGTATTTCAGAAGTAATTGGATGTCGTGATGATATTATGGTTAATTTAATTTATAAAGGGTTACCTGCTCAAAGTGCTTTTAAGATTATGGAAGATGTTCGAAAGGGAAAGGGGTTAACAACTGAACATGAACAATTAATGCGGGATAATAATCTTGAACAATGATATATTGATTCGTGTAATAAAATTAAGTATATGTTCCCAAAAGCCCATGCAACAGCCTATGTCTTAATGGCGTGACGAGTAGCATGATATAAAATTAATTATCCAGTTGAATATTATGCAACATTTTTTTCAACTCGAACAGATGTTTTTGATATTAAAACAATTTTAAAAGGAGCAGAAACAATCAAACAAGTTTTACGCGATATTCAAACTCGTTTGGATAATAAAGATTTTAATGCTCCCAATAAACCAACACAAAAAGAAAAAGATTTAATTCCCGTTTATGAAGTAGCATTAGAAATGTATGCCCGAGGAATTAAAATGAGCAATATTGATTTAAAAACAAGTCGAAATAAAAATTTTACCGTTATTACAAATGAAAATAATGAAAAAATTATTTTACCGCCATTTTCTGCAATTGATGGTTTGGGCGGAGCTGTTGGCGATAGTATTATTAATGCTCGCCATGAAAAACCATTTTTATCAATTGCTGATTTACAAAAACGAACAAATATTACAAAAGCTCATTTAGAATCATTTGAAGAACTTGGAATTTTAAAAGATTTATCATTAGATGATCAAATTGCGTTTGAGTTTTAAATAAGATAATTTTTTACTTTAATTTTGTCGAAAACTCTTGATATTTATAAAATA
>NZ_RXFZ02000370.1:0-9735 GCF_044714365.1 Spiroplasma sp. hy2 | reverse complement strand
ACTTGCATCTTTATTTTACATTTTAAAAAATAAGCAAAACAATAAAATTAACTGAAAAATAAAATTATGTTTTATTATTTGATTAATTCATGTTTTAGCAATGAATTTTGTTGTTGTAATGGAAAGTCCACTGGATTTCTGACACTGCATTTACCTTTATTTTTCCAACTGCTATGATTTTAGTTGTTCATTTTAGTATTAATAAAATTTTTGCAAAACACTTAATTTAAAAAATGGACTAAAATGAAAAGGTTTAGATGCTAATAGCATCTAAACCTTTTCATCGTGAAGAATTATATTTTAAATAATAACAAAATTATCTTATGAATTAATTAAATGATAAGTATCTTCGCAAATCATTACTTCTTCATTTGTTCGCATTGCATAAACAAGAACATCTGCTTTTGGAGTTGAAATTAGATTTTCCGTTTCATATGACCTTTGATTTGCTGACGAAGATAATTCTAAGTTTAATAAAGTAACTTCATTAACAACTAATTGGCGCATTTCATCAGAATTTTCGCCAATTCCAGCGGTAAAAACAATTGCATCTGGTTTTGTTTTTAAATCATTAACATAACTAACAATATATTTTGCAATTCTTTTTGCACTCATTAACAATGCTAATTTACTACGTTGATTATCCGTGCTACTGTTAAAAACATCACGTAAATCAGATGATACTCCCGAAATTCCTAATAACCCAGATTCTTTATTTAAAGTATTAGTTATTTCATCTAATGTTGCACCAGTTTGATTTGCAATAAATTGGTGGATTGAAGGGTCAATATCGCCACTTCGTGTCCCCATAATTAATCCTTCTAATGGGGTTAAACCCATTGAAGTATTAAAACTTTTACCATTTTTAACTGCACAAATTGAAGCACCATTCCCTAAATGACAAATAATTGCATTAACTTCAGTAACTGGTTTTTGTAAAATTTCAGCTAATCTTTTTGTAATATAACGATAAGAAATGCCATGAAAACCATAACGACGGACTTGATAATTACTATATCATTCATAAGGAACTGAATATAAATAATTTTCTTCAGGAATTGTTGTATGAAATGAAGTATCAAATACTGCAACATTTGGAACATCAACAATCTTACGAAAAGCTTCAATAGCAGCAATTGCTGGTGGATTATGCAGCGAAACTAATGTTACCATTCGTTTAATTTCTGAAAATACTTCATCGTTAATAATTATTGATTGTGTAAATTTTTCACCACCATGCACAATTCGATGTCCAATTCCTTGAATATCAGTAAAATCTTGAATAATATAATGTTCTTTTAATTTAGCGATTAAAACTTTCGCTGCTGCTTTATGGTCTGGAAAATCTTCTTTTGTTTGAAACTCCTGACCATTAAATTTAAGGGTAAAAATTCCATCAATGTTAATTCGTTCAGCTAATCCTTTGCAAATTACTTCATAATTTTTTGCTGAATCAACTTTATATAATTGAAATTTCATCGAACTACTACCCGCATTGATTACTAAAATCATTTTTCTTTTTTCTTTTCTAATCATTTGATTTATATATACATAAATATGCTGTCACTAAAACAGTATTGTAAATGTCATTAATAGTAGCACCACGTGATAAATCATTAACTGGGCGGTCTAATCCAATAACAATTGGACCAATTGCTTCAAATCCCCCTAATCGTTGGGCAATTTTATATCCAATGTTTCCCGCATCCAAATTTGGAAAAACAAAAATATCAACAGGTGCTTTTAAGACTGATGACGGCGCTTTTTTATTACGAATAGCATCATCTCACGCGGTATCAAATTGAAACTCACCATCAACAGAACAATTTTTTAAATTCTTTGCTTGGACAAGTTCATAAGCAGTACGGACTTTATCAACAGAAGTCCCACGCCCTGAACCTTTTGTTGAAAAAGATAATAATGCCATGTTTGGCTTTTGAAAACCAAAAACTTGACTAGCTTCATATCCTAAATAAGCAATATCTGCTAATTCCTCAGCCGTTGGATCAATATTCAAAGCACAATCAGTAAAAATATAACGTTCATTATTCCGAACCATTAAAAAAAATGATGAAACTAATTTTACACTTGGTTTTGCTTTAATAATTCACAATGCTGGACCAATAATATCTTTTGTATCATAAGTAATCCCACCAACCATTCCATCAGCAAGACCTTTTTTAACTCATAAAATTGCTAAATAATTACATTCACGAACTAATTCTTTAGCTTCTGATAATGAAATTTTTCCTTTTCGTAATTCAACGAAATATTCTGCTAATTCTGTTTCATTTTGCTCTTCGGCAACAATAACTTCGCTTTGTAATTCATCAATTGTTGTTGGAACTTCTGCTCGTGTTGCAAAAACAAGAATTGGCGTAATATTTGTACCAATTAATTGTTTCGCTACTGTTTGAATTCGTTCAGAATTTCCTTCTGGAAAAATAATTTTTATTTTGTGAGAAAAGGTATTAATTTTTTCAAGTATGTTTTTTAAAATGTTCATTTTTTATTCCTTTCTGCTATTAATCATTACCAAATAATTATATTACTTTTTTTAAAGTTTTTAGAAAAAGTAGCAAATTAATTATAATTAATTAAAAATTTTCCTATTTTAATTGTTGAAGTTTTACTATATCAAGGGCAGTATTTCAAGTCACGTCATAATGCACAGCACTACCAAGATGAATCACATCACAATAATGACTAATTTCGCGATAATTAGTCAAATTAATACCACTACCTCCTTGAATTTGAACACCATAATTCCGAAGACTTTGTAAAGTTACTAAATTTTTCATAATTGGAGTTATCCCACCTTGGGTTAAAACTGTGCTAATTCCTAATTGAACTAATTGTTGAATAGCAGTAAATTTTATCTTCAATTAAATCAAAAGCCCTGTGAAAAGTAATTGCTAATGGATGTGCTAAGGCAATTAATTCTTCCATCCGTAATAAATCAATTTGATGCGTAGGTGTTAAAATTCCGACCACAATACCTTCTGCCTTTGTTGTTTTAATATAAGCAATATCTTTTTTAAGTTGAAAATATTCATCAGCCGGACAATAAAAATCAGCATCACGGTGACAAACCATTACCCGAATAGGAACTTTAATTCGTTCAGTACATTTTTGAATAACTGCATAAGATGTTGTTAACCCTCCACGCGATAAATCAGCACATAATTCAATTCGGTCAATATTTCCAGCTTGTTCAATAATTTGGCATTCTTCGTAGTTTCTTGCAATAACTTCAATAAACATTTATTCTTGCTCCCCACTAATAAATTTAATGCGATTAATAATCCCATTAATTTTATTATTATATGTTCCTAACTTAATATTTAATAATAAGACATTATTAGTTTTTAACAAATTAGCATAATCTTTATAAATACCAGCAAAAGCAGTAATACTAATTTCGCCACTTTCATCATAACAATCTAAGAATGCCATTTTATTGTTGTTTTTATCAGTAATTACTTTTACTCGCTTCACGAGAACTAAAATATTTGCTGATCCTAAACTTAAACGCAAATTACTAATTAATGTTGTTTTATCTTGGTACCCTGCTTTTTCACGAATATATTTTAATGGATGATTCGATAAATAAAATCCTAAAAATTCATATTCTTTTTCTAGACATATAACTTCATCGTTTGGTTCAATTACTAGTTCTGGTTTTTCAGCTAATGAAAAATCAACAATTAAATTTTCATTCTCTTCTTGCGTTTTAATCAACTCAATATAAGTAAGAATTTGGTGGTAATTATTAAATAAGGTAATCCGGTTCAGCTTAAAAACATCTAATGCTCCAGAAAAACATAATGCCTCATAAGTTTTTCGATTTAAGCCTTTCTTATATAAACGAATAAACAAATCATATAAATCCATAAACATCCCATTAGTTTGATACTCTTGGGCAATTTTATTAAAAAAAGCAAAACCAATTTGTTTAATAATTAATAATGGAACACAAATTTGATTATCAATTGTGTGATACTGTCGATATGGAGCATTAATATTTGGTGGCACAATTGTTAAATGATTCTTTTTTGCTAAAGTAATATAATCATTTGTTTTATGTTCATCCCCAATAACATGTGTCAATAAACTAGCTAAAAACTGGGAAGGATAATTTGCTTTTAAATAGGCCATTTGATAACCTAATAATGAATATGCAACTGCATGGCTCCGATTAAACCCATAGGCAGCAAATTTATAAATTAATTCTCAAATTTCTTGTGCTATTTTTTCAACATAATGATTTTTAACAGCCTCTTCAATAAATTCAGTTTTCATTTGGCTCATAATTGATGCATCTTTTTTCCCCATTGCACGACGAAGCACATCAGCTTTAGCTAGTGAAAAATTAGCAACTTTTTGAGCAATTAGCATAACTTGCTCTTGATAAACAATAATACCATAAGTTGGTGCTAAAATTTCAGCTAGACGTTCATCAATATAGGTAACTTTTGCCAAATTTTTTTTTCGTTTAATAAACAAAGGAATATTATCTTGTGGACCAGGACGATATAACGAAGACGTTGCAACAATATCTTCTAATTGGTCTGGAACCATATCAACTAAAACCTTCGTCATCCCTGGTGATTCTAATTGAAAAATCCCTTTTGTATCCCCTTGCGCTAATAATTGATAAGTTTTTGGGTCATTTAATGGTAAGGTGTCAACATCTAATTTTACTTTTGTTTCTTGGTAAATATTATCAATCACATCATGTAAAATTGTTAAATTTCGTAATCCTAATAAATCCATTTTTAGAATTCCCAATTCTTCTAAATAATTCATTGAATATTGTGTTTGATAAATTCCATTATAGCCTTCTTTAATTGGAATAATTGTTTGTAAGCGTTGTTGTGTTAAAACAACACCTGCTGCATGGGTCCCTGTTTGACGTGGTAAACCAATAATTTTTTTTAAATGCAAAAAAACTTGGGGATATTTCTTCTGATAAATTTCAAAAAGAGGATTAGCATTAATTGCTTCTTCATAATGATAATTATATTCTAATGGAACTGCTTTGCTCATTTTATCTGCTTCTTCAATTGCGATATCAAAAATTCGACAAATATCTCGAATTGCCATTTTCATCCCAATTGTCTGGAAAGTAATAATATGGGCAACATGTTCACTACCATATTTTTCAAATAAATATTCAACAACCATTTCTCGTTTATCATCTTCAAAATCAATATCAATATCTGGTAAACTTTTTCGTTCTGGATTTAAAAATCTTTCAAAAAGTAAATTATAAGCAATTGGATCAATTGTTGTAATATTTAATAAATAACTGACAAGACTACCAGCAGCACTACCGCGGCCAGGACCAACAAAAATATTTTGTTGTTTTGCATAACGAACATAATCTCATACAATTAAAAAATAATCATTAAAACCCATTTTATTAATCACCGTTAATTCATAAGTTAATCGTTGCAGATATGTTGTTTTAGAACCATTAATTTTTTTTTGTTTTAAAGCTGTTTGACAAATTTCTTGTAAAAACTGTTGTGCGGTCTGCCCTTCTGGGGTTGGATAACGTAATAAATTATCAAAAATAGTCCCTTTATGCAAAGGAAAAACATCAATTGTCGTAATAAATGTTTTAATATTGTCAAAATATTGTTGATAAAGGGGCAGTGGTGAAACTCAACCATATAAATCTTTCATCTTACTTTCTTTAAATAAAGTTTGTATTTTAATTGTATCAACAACTTTATAAGCAGTAAAATCTTCACTTGTAAAATATTGTACTTTATTATTTCAAATAATTTGTTCATTTGCAACTAATCCTTGCAACGATTCTAACAACGATAAATTCCCATTATTAATACCTAAATATAAATCCGTTCCAACTTTTAAAATTTTTCTTAGCGTTTGATATAACTCAGGTTGATAATTATCTGTTGTATAATTAATAATAATCTTAACATCTGTTGTTAAAAACTTACTAATTTCCTCTAATGTTACATTTTGCTTATGTTCAGCATTAATCATTATTAAAGATGAAATTTCAACTAAATTAAAATAACCATTTTGATTACGGGCAAATAAATTCATATTATAAGGAATATCATTCAAGAAAATAATAACATTTAAGCCAATAATTGGTTTAATTTTATTTTTTTGACAAAGCTGGTGAAATTCATAAACCCCAAACATATTATTATCACAAATTGCCAATGATGATAAATTAGTTGTCATAGCATAATTAAAATATTTATCAAAAGTAATTAAAGATGATAATAAACTATAACTTGTTCGAACATTTAAATGGGGAATTGTCATCATTGCTACCTCACTCTCCTATCATTGTAGCGAAAAAGAAAATAAAAACCACAATTGTGGCCTAATTTTATAATTTAATTGCAATAATAATAATCATAATTACAATTAAAAGCGCTAAGATCCCAAAAACTAAATAACATCATAAACGGGCTTTTTTCTTTGGAACCATTTCTTTTAATAATTCTTTTTCTAAATCAATTGCATTTTTATTATAAAAAGAATTTTGTTCTTTCTTCATATTTATTATTTTAATATCTTCATCTTTAACATCACGAATAATTGAAAATTCTTCATCAATTAATATTGTTTCTTCTAATAAGTTTGTTCGTGATTGTTCTGCTTTTTGTAATTCAGATTCATTAACTAATTGTTTTGCTACTTCTTTCTTTTTTTGAAAAAAACTAGTTTTCTTCTTCATAAATCACATCCTTACCAACCACATATGTTGTTATATTTTTTTTAATTATAACATCAATAATTTCTGTTCACATTAAATTCTTTTCTTGAAATTCTGCTTGTTTTAAACGTGGTTTTGTAACAGGATTCTTTGGAACAAATAAACTACAACAATCTTCAAACGGTAAAATTGATGTTTGATAAGTATCAATTTGTTTTGCAATATCAATAATTTCATTTTTATCAAAACACAATACTGGCCGCAAAATCGGCAATGTAGAAACATCATTGATTGTATTAATACTTTCAATTGTTTGAGAAGCAACTTGTCCTAATGATTCTCCAGTAATAATTGCCTGACATTTTAAATCTTTAGCTAATAAATTAGCAATACGATAAAAACATTCTTCGCATAATAATAATTCGATAACTAACATCAGGAATATGCATTAATTCATGTTGTAACATTGAAAAATTAACCGCATGCAATCGTTGCTGATTTTGACCAGCGTAATAATTTAATTTTTGAACTAAAGTTTTAACTTTTTGTAATACTTCTTCTGTCGTATGTGGCGGTGTTGCAAAATGTAAATATTCAATATTCATTCCCCGTTTCATTGTTAAAAAAGCTGCAACTGGTGAATCAATTCCTCCTGATAACATTACTAATCCTCGTCCAGATATTCCAACTGGTAAACCACCAATTGTTTTAATCTTATTAACAAAAACATATGTAAATGTTCGGCGTACTTCAACATCAATTTGCAAAACTGGTTGATGAACATCAACTTTAACCTTTGTTTGTTGTAATATTTTTGGTGCTAATTGTTGCTTAATTTCCGTTGATGTCAGTGGAAAAGTCTTATCATTTCGGCGCACTTCTAATTTAAAAGTTGCTGGTTGATAATAATTTACGATATTAATTGCACAATTAGCAATTTCTGATAAATCACAAGCAACTTTTTTGGCTAATGATAACGATGATGAACCAAAAACATTTTTAACAATGTTAACAATTTCCATACTAACCGTTGCATCTAATAGTTCAATAAATAAACGATCAAATTCTTTTTTAATTTGATATTGATTTTCATATCCTGTTAATTTTGTTTTAATATTATTAACTAAAACTCTTGTAAAATCATTACGGTTTTTCCCTTTGGTTGTTAATTCTCCATAACAAATTAATATTACATCAAAATTCATTTTATACTCCATTTTCTATATTTTTCCTTGTTCTTCATGAATAATTTTTAACGCTAAAAATAATGAGCCATCATAATCACCATCGCGATAAGCAATCTGAGCATTACGTAACTGGTCATCAACATCATCATTTGTTAAAATAAATTTTTGTGCATAAACTAATGTTTCTTGTGATAATAAATCTAATAAAATATTATTTTTAATTTTTTCAAACAATTTTAAAACTTCTGTTTTCAAACGATTTAGTTTACCTGTTACTTCATCAACTTCACTAGGATTATTAACATCAAATGATATTCGTTTAATTTTTTCCAAGGATTGTCGATAATCACTAATTGCTTTTTCATATTTTGTTAATAATTTTTTATATTGTAATTGATTTAAGCGAACTTCAGCTTGTAACAAAACCACTTCTAACAAATGAATTGTTTTTCTAATTTCAGTTTCTGCAAAATTACGTTTTTCAATAATCTTTACAACATTTTCTAATGCTTCTTGGGTTACAACAGCATTTTCTAATAAATGTACTAATTCTTGATTAAAATTAACATAATCGCGACCATTACGATTAATTTCTAAGACTAAGCGGTTAGTATCATGTGTTAAATCCTTTGTTTTTCCCATTGCTTCATGATAAATGCCTTCTTCATGTGCCGTTAATGTTGATGAACTACGTAATGCCTCAATTTGTCGAGAAATTGCATTAAAACTCCGTTCAATTTTATTAATATAATCCATTACAACTTGATAATATTTTTTAAAACATGAAATAATTGCTTTTTGATGTTCAATACTTTGATCAAAATCACTAATTTGATTAATAATTTCAATTGTTTTCTTGGTTGCTTTTTTATATTGCAAATAATCAATATATTTAGAAATTAAAATTTTAGTTTTATCAATCTTTTGGGTTAATTCATCAAAACTATACTTTAATAAATCACGACTACTTTCATCTTTATTGAAAAGAACATATTTATCTTTTAATAAAGAAAGTTTATTTGGAACCAATTTTGTTAACAAGGTTTTAATTTGTGGAATATTGTCTAAAATTTCAACAAAAATAGTTAAGGAAGTAGTAATATTAGATAAAATTTGTTCTGTTTTAACAAAATCACCCGCTGTTAAATAATCTTCAAATTCATCAAACATACTTTCAATATTTCGTTCAAAATCACTAATTTTTTTAGAATCTAAAGATACATTCATTTGCAATTTAACTGCATCTTCTAACAATGAATTAAACATTTTCTTATGTGCCAAAATATAATCTCGTTGTAATAATTCAATTCGCAATTGACTGTTAATTTCATCTAATAACCGACGAGCTTCTTCTTCCAATAAAGTTAATTCTTTTAACAACGGAATAATTTTTTGTACTGCTACTTTCGGCATTTTCTTGGATGTTGTTTTATTAATTTGATATAATTTACGAAATACTTCTAAACAACTTATTAATTTTTTCTCATAAATAATTTCATACTTTGTTCGTCAGATAATCAAGTCTTTTGCATAGCGATTATTATAACGAGCAATTTCAGAAATCCGAAAAATTTTATGTTTTAACGGTAATCGTTTTAAAATATCAAATTTTTGTAAAACTTTAATTTCAATTGTTTTTAAATAACGCTTTTGCCCTCACAATACTAATGTTATTATTAATAGTAACAAGCAGACAAAAAATAAAATTAATAATGTTAATTTAATTGGATTATTAATAATATTTTCCATTTTGCCTAGCCCCCAATCATTACTATATATCAATTGAATTATAGCACTTGCAAAAGATATTACATTAAAAATTAGCTTTAATTTTGTCGAAAA
>NZ_RXFZ02000369.1:0-7249 GCF_044714365.1 Spiroplasma sp. hy2 | reverse complement strand
CATTAATTATTTACCTCCATATATTAAAAATATACCTAATTTTAGGTATATTTTATAAATATCAAGAGTTTTCGACAAAATTAAAGCAAAAATCAATTTATTTTAAAGAATAACATAGTATAATTGAGGATAGAGAAATAAGAAGGAGTTACATTAATGCAATATACATTAGAAGAAGTTGTTAATCATTTAAAAACACAAGGTTTTGTTTTTCAAGGGAGTGAAATTTATGGTGGTTTAGCAAACAGCTGAGATTTTGGACCATTGGGGGTTGAATTAGAACGAAATTTAAAAAATTTATGATGACAACATTTTATTACAAAATCAAAATATAATGTTGGTCTTGATAGTGCTATTTTAATGAACAATAATGTTTGAAAAGCTTCTGGACATCTTGGCAATTTTGCTGACCCATTATTAGATTGTAAAAAATGTAAAAGCCGAATGCGGGCAGATAAACTGATTGAAGATAATTATCCGAAATTAAATTGTGGTGGTTGAACTAATGAACAATTAGAGACTTTTATTACCGAAAAAAATATTTTATGTCCAAATTGTGGGGGACATGATTTTACTGAAATTCGTCAGTTTGAATTAATGTTTAAAACAAACCAAGGTGTTATTGAAGATGAAAAATCAGTTGTTTATCTACGACCAGAAACAGCACAAGGAATTTTTGTTAATTTTAAAAATGTTCAACGTTCTTTGCGAAAAAAATTACCTTTTGGTGTTGGTCAAATTGGAAAGTCATTTCGGAATGAAATTACCCCAGGAAATTTTATTTTTCGTACACGTGAATTTGAACAAATGGAATTAGAATTTTTTTATGATAGTAACGAAAAGATTGATTGATTTGAATATTGAGTTAAAGAAGTAACCAAGTTTTTAGAATTAATTAATTTAAAACTAGACAACTATCATTTTCGTGAGCATAACGCTAATGAGTTAGCCCATTATGCAAAACGAACTATTGATATTGAATATAAGTTTCCGTTTGGCATAGGTGAATTATGAGGGATTGCTGACCGGGGGAATTATGATTTACGTCGCCACAGTGAAATGAGTAAAAATGATTCGTCGTATTTAAATCAAGAAACAAATGAAAAAATTATCCCGCATGTAATTGAACCATCGGTTGGTGTTGGGCGCTTGATGTTAGCGATTTTATATGATGCTTACCATGTTGAAAAAGTTGCTGATAATGAGACAAGAATTGTTTTAAAATTAAGCCCGTTATTAGCTCCATATCAAATTGCGGTGATTCCATTAAGTAAACAATTAAACAACGATGCTTATCAGTTATATGAAAAACTCTTAGATCGTTTTCAATGCACTTATGATGAAACAGGAAATATTGGAAAGCGTTATCGTCGTCAAGATGCGATTGGAACACCGTTTTGTGTAACAGTTGATTTTGACAGTCAAAAAGACCAAAAAGTTACAGTTCGTAATCGTGATACAATGAAACAAGAACGAGTGGCAATTGCTAATTTAGAAAGCTATTTTACCGCAACATTAAAATAATTAAAAGGAGTGAAAGGTATGGCATTAATTAGTAATGAAAAAATTGATTTAATTAAGTCAAAAGTAAATATTGTTACCGTAATGTCAGAATATTTATCGCTTGAAAAACGGGGTCGTAATTATTGAGCAGTTTGTCCGTTTCATCAAGATTCACATCCTTCAATGAGTATTTCACCAGAAAAGCAAATTTACCGTTGTTTTGCTTGTTCAGCTGGAGGCAATGTTTTTACTTTTTTACAAGAATATGAAAATATTAGTTTTATTGAAGCTTTAAAAAAAGTTGCGGTAATGGCCAATATTTTCTTAGATGAATTGACTACTTATAAAGAAAAACCAAAATATGATAAAAGTGAACAGTTAATTTTTGAAATTAATGCCTTAGCAAGCGCTTACTTTAGTAATAATTTAGAAACCAAAAAGGCTTATGATGCAAAGGAATATTTAACAAAGCGGAACATTAATAATACTGAAATTGAATTATTTCAGATTGGTTATGCTGAGAGTGGCTTTGATCATTTGTACCATTTTTTAATTAAAAAAGGATATTCAATTAATGATATTCAACAAGCGGGTTTAATTACAATTAAAAATGGCAAGGTGTATGATTATTTTAATAATCGTTTAATGTTTCCAATTAAAAATGAAGATAGTTATATTATTGGTTTTTCTGGACGAGTAATTGGGGTTACTAACCAGGTAGCAAAATATCTTAATACTCCTGAAACAAAGATTTTTAAAAAAGAACAACTAATGTATAATATTCACCGGGCGAAACCGTTTATTCGCCAGCAAAATAATTTAATTTTACTTGAAGGATATATGGATGTTATTAGTTTAGAAAAATTAAATCTTAAAAATACCGTTGCTTTAATGGGAACTAATTTAAGTGAATATCATTTAAAAGAAATTAAAAGATTAACAAATGAGTGTTTAATTTTTTTAGATGGTGATAAAGCTGGAATTAATGCTAGTTTAAAAGCAGCAATTAAATTATTAAGTCATAATCTAAAAGTTAAAATTGTCTTGAATGAGACGCAACAAGACCCTGACGAATTAGTTAATAGTGGTCAGGGAGAATTAATTCATACAATGTTAGCAAATGCCCAACATCCAATTAATTTTGCTCTTGATTATTTTCAAAATAAATTTAATTTGCAAGCAGCAAATGAATTAGAAGAATTTATTAATATTGTTGCACCTTTAATTAGAGCTAGTCCAAATCAATTGGAACAAGAATTAGCAGTTAATAATTTAGTTAAAATAACGAGAATATCTAAAGAAACAATTACAACAAAAATTGGACAAATTAAAACATATCAAAAAGCAGTTTTTTCACCTGCTGTGTCAGAACCAATTCCTAATGGAACAAATGATAATAATTATCAGCAAAAGCCGCCACCAAGGTTCAAACCACAGCAAAGTAAGACTGTTGTAGTTAAAAATACAAAATATAAAATTAAAAATTTAAAACGATATCTTTTAGCAGAACAAAATATGGTTTTACAATTACTTGGTTCTCGAAAATCAGCAGATTTTTATCAAAGAAAAATTGGAAATTTAAATTTTGATGGTTATCGTTTGTTAGCAAATGATATAATTACTTATTATAATGGACATTTGGGGGCAGAAAATGTTAAAATTAATATGTTGTGTCAAGAAATAAGTGATCCAAATTTAAAAAAAATATTAATGGATATTATTAATAAATCAACGATTAAAATTAAATATAATAAGAAAGAATTAGAAGACTATGCGCTCTTAATTGATGATTTTGCTAATGAAAAAGAGATTGCAATGCTATGAAATAAGTTAGAAAAAGCAAGTAATCTAATTGAACAACAGGCAATTTCAATGGAAATTGACAAGTTGAATCAACGATTAAAATTTAAAAAGGGGTAGAGAGAATGGGATTATCAAAAAAAGAAGTCAGAGATATGAAATCTTTTGATGAATTTAAAGAATATATTAATAAATATTTAGAAGAAAATAACAATGAGATTGAACAAGAAAAATTAATAACATTAATTAATGATCATTTTGAAGTTGATGATAATGATGTTGAAGAATATTTCGAAGAATTAGTTGCTAATGGTGTTGAATTTAGTGATATTAATTTAGAAGAGTTAAAAGAAAATGAAGTTCCTGAACCAGAAAAAGTAACGAAAAAACAACCAGATGAAAAATTACGTTACAAAGTTGGTGGGATTTCAAATGAAACAAAAATTCAAGATATTATTAAAGCTTACTTTAATATTTTGGGAACAAGTAAGATTTTAACTCGTGAGGAAGAAATTAAATATGCTAAAATGTTAGAATCATCTGATCCAGAAGAAAGACGTTTTGGACGGGATAAATTAATTACTTCTAACCTGAAGTTAGTTGTTTCAGTTGCTCGTAAACATTTAAACCGGGGATTAGATTTTTCGGATTTAATTGAAGAAGGGAACATTGGGTTAATGAAAGCTGTTGATAAGTTTGATTATAAGCGTGGTTTTAAATTTTCAACATATGCCACATGATGAATTAGACAAGCAACAACCCGGGCAATTGCTGATCAAGCGCGAACAATTCGGATTCCTGTTCATATGGTTGAAACAATTAATAAATTAACAAGAATTGAACGGCAATTAACACAAGAGTTAGGACGCGAACCAATTTACAATGAAATTGCTGAAAAAATGGGGCAAGGAATGGTTGGCGAAAAAGTTCGTGAAATTAAGAGACTATCAATTGAACCAGTTTCATTAGAAAAACCAATTGGTGATGAGGATGATACTCATTTTGGTGATTTTGTTGATGATAAAGATATTTTTACACCGGATGAATATGCTGAAAAAGAATCATTACGAGAAGTAATTGATGAAGTTTTCCATGAAATTTTATCAGCACGAGAAGAA
This sequence comes from Spiroplasma sp. hy2, assembly GCF_044714365.1. Taxonomy (NCBI): domain Bacteria; kingdom Bacillati; phylum Mycoplasmatota; class Mollicutes; order Entomoplasmatales; family Spiroplasmataceae; genus Spiroplasma; species Spiroplasma sp. hy2. The sequence continues at coordinate 2,828 of NZ_RXFZ02000369.1, read as the reverse complement.
AAAGTAATTAGAATGCGGTTTGGACTTTTACCAACAAAGTTACGAACAGTATTACGGTTAGCAAAAGAATGTGAAGATGAAACTTTCCCCGAATTAGTTCAAACAGTTAAAGCTCTTGATATTCATTATGATACACCAATTGAAAAAGTACAAAGTCAAAAAAATGCTTTAATTGATAAGCATTTATCAAAATATGATTCACCAAAAACATTAGAAGAAGTAGGCAAAGAATTTAAAGTAACACGTGAACGAATTCGCCAAATTGAAGCAAAAACAATTCGTAAGTTTAAGCCAAACCAAGCTAATTCGAAAGCAAAAGTATTAAAAGACTTTTTTAAAGGATAGGGGTTTTAAAAAATGGATAGATTATCAGAACGTTTATTATTAATTGCCAAACAAGTTAATGAAAAAGACATTATTTGTGATATTGGGACAGATCATGCAATGATTCCAATTTATTTAGCAAAAGGAAATTTAATTACCAAAGCTTATGCATGCGACATTGCAGCACAACCCTTAGCCCAAGCGAAAAAAAATATTGCAAAATATCATACTGAAGAACTTATTACCCCAATTTTAGCAGATGGTTTAACAGGAGTTTCGGATATTAAGATTGATACATGTATTATTTCGGGATTAGGGAGTACAACAATTTTAACCATTTTGCAACGAGATTCTGATTTAATTGATCGTTATATTTTATGTCCTAATGATGATCCATTTTTATTACGAGAATGAATTAAAAAACATAAGTACTTTATTGAAAAAGAATTATTAATTAAGGAAAATGATATTATTTATGAGATTATTGTTGTTAATAAAACTGCTGGTCAAAAAGTCAAAAATAAAAAAGACTTATACTTCGGTCCTTATCTTCGCAAAGAACATAGTAAACTTTTTCAAGAGAAATGATTGTTAAAAAATGATTATTATTTAACATTGTTAAACAAGATTCCTGCAAACACTAAGCGCTATCAAGAAGTTAAAGCAAAACTAAAAATGATTAATAAGGTGATATAATGTTAATTAAAAAATTATATCAAGAAATTGAAACTGATTTTTCATTAAAAACAGATTGTAAGTGAGATTATAGTGGTCATCAATATGGAAGCAAAAATCATTTTGTAGCAAAAATTATGGTTAGTTTAGATTTAACAAGCGAAGTAATTACAGCAGCAGTCGCTAAGCAAATTAATGTTATTATAACTCATCATCCTTTTTGTTTTGGCAAGAAAAAAAGAATTCAACAGATTCCTTACAAACGAGCAATTATTGATCTTCTTAATAAACATCAGATAACTGTTTATGCTTTACACACAAATTATGATGGTTTAATGAATGAATTGATTTTACAAGAATTAAATCCCCAAAAAATTGTTCCCTTTGATGATGATTTAACAATGATTGGGTATGTCAGTTTAACAGCTGATGAAATTATTACGAAATTAAAAGCAATTTTTAAAATTACAACAGTGCAGCACAATTTATCGACGTTAGAGCAACCTATTAAAACAGTTGCCTTAGCAGCAGGAGCCGCAGGTGATGTGATTGCAAAAATTAACCAAAATATTGACCTGTTTATTACTGGGGAAGTAAAATGAGATCAATGAGTATTAGCAAATGAAAAACAATTAGCAGTTATTTGCTTCAACCATTATATGGAAGATTTTTTTATTGCTGCTTTTGCTGGATATTTAACCCGAAAGTTTCCAACTTTAACAATAATTCCATATCATATCAAAAATATTATTAACTATCGTTAATAATATTTTTATATTTGCTCTAAATAACGAATTACTTCTAACTGAATGATGCTAGGTGTTGATGCCCCCGCAGTAACAGCAACACAGGTTTTATTTGCCAACCAAGTTGCTTGAATATCATTTTTATCATTAATGCGATATGATTCAATCCCAATTTGTTAGCCCATTGCAACTAGCTTTAAGGTGTTACTACTTCGTTCATCACCAACAACAAGTAAAAGGTCAATTGTTGTTGGATCTAAATTTAGAACAGCATTTTGTCGTTCTAATGTTGCATTACATAAATCATTTTTAAAAAGAATTTTATTTGGAACAAGGGTTTTAATTTTTTTCACAATTGCTTCAATATCAATTTTAGAAAGGGTTGTTTGGTTTGTAATTAAAATCTTTTTAGTTGGGTCAAGATTAGGCAAAATGTTATCAACTTCTTGTTCTGTTGTCACAAGATTGATGCTTGGACTAAGCGCTAACATTGCATTTGTTTCTGGATGAAAGTGTTTTCCAATAAAAATAATTTGATAATCAGGTTTTGCTAAATATTCCTTAATTAAATTTTTTGTAACAGTTACTCATTCACATTCAGTATCAATAAGTGTAATGTTTTTCTGTGCTGCGACATCTTTAATCCGGTCATCACTACCATGTGCACTTAAAATCACAACAGCATTATCTGGTAGTGTTTGCATTAGCGCAAGGCGATTAAGTTTAAAATCGTTGACCGGAATAACACCTAAATTAATAATTTCATCAATAACATGTTTATTATGGACAAGATAACCTAACATATAAATTTGCCGTCCAGCATATTTGACAGCAAGCAGCTTCTTTTGCTTATTTAATTGACTTGACAACACCAAGACAATAACCACGAGGTGTCACTTTTACAACTTTCATTTTTTCACCAATCCATTTTTATCTACTTATATAATATCATAACTAAAAATCTCTTTTATCTTTTTAAAAATATTCTTTAATTTTGTCGAAAACTCTTGATGAAATAAAAAAAATCATCAATATGACAATTTGAAAACTAATTTTGTGTAAGATTATGATTTTGCTTTAAAT
>NZ_RXFZ02000368.1:0-1905 GCF_044714365.1 Spiroplasma sp. hy2 | reverse complement strand
GTTGTAGGAAAATATTAAATTTTTAAATAAAAGACATAATTAATTAAAATTATAATTTGCTATTAGTATCTTTTTAAAAATATTTACAATTATTTTAATAGGTTATGCAAGAAGTCTATTATCTTTTTTTCCTTTTTTTGATATAATTATTTTACAAAAAACCGAAATTAATAATTTACTATAAATAAGAGGCAATAGGAGAAAAGGGAATGTGAATAAAATACGCAGTTGGTTGAGGAGAGTTCTTTGATAATGAGATTAAAAAACCGTATTTTAAACAATTGTTAAAGAACATTGATAGTGAATATCAAAATAAACTTTGTTACCCTGCAAAAACAGATATTTTTCGTTTGTTTACATTAACTGAGCCTAATGATATTAAAGTTGTTATTATTGGACAAGATCCATATCATGGTCCAGGCCAAGCAAATGGTTTAGCTTTTAGTATTAATGATGGTATTAAAACTCCGCCAAGTTTAGTCAATATTTTTCATGAATTAAAAAAAGACCTAGGTGTTGATCATTATGCTAGTGGTAATTTAGACCATTGAGCTAAAAAAGGTGTTTTTCTATATAATACAATTGGAAGTGTTGTTGCCAAAACGCCTTTAAGTCATAAGGATATTGGTTGAACTAATTTTAGTCAAAATTTGATTATTTATTTAAATGAGATTCGTAATGATATTGTATATGTTTTATGAGGCAATTATGCAAAACAGTATGGTGAATATATTTTGAATAAAAGTAATATTATTAAGGGAGTGCACCCATCACCTTTTAGTTACAATTTATTTAAGGATCAACAATTTTTTGTAAAAATTAACGATTTACTTTTAAAAAATAAAAAAAACATAATTGATTGAAAAATGTAATGTATAATTGATATATGTAAAATATTGACAGGACAAGAGGATTTATTTTATTAATATAGATTGTGGGGATATTATGGGTCTACTAACATCATTTAGTGATATATCAAAAATCTTATATAGTAATAAAATGGCATATATTGCTAGTGGTGTTATTGGTGCTCTTTTTATTATTTATTGTATTTATAATGGTTTATATTATTTAATTAATCCTAAACGTTATCATGGTATTCGTTTTACAACGAAAAATATTGCGTATATTACAATGTTATCAGCAGTTTCAGCAACAGTTACTATTATTATTTCAATAACAGTACCAATTACGGTTTTTCCTCCTGTGCGGATTGCTTTTGAAGGTTTAATGGTTAAAATTAGTGGATTTATTTTTGGACCAATCGTTGGACTTTTATCGGGGGTTGTTACTGATTTAATTGTTATGTTATTTGTTCCTTCTTATCTTCATGTTGCTTATATTATTGTAATTGCTTCATATGGATTTTTATCGGGTTGTGTATCTTCAATTAATCGTGCCGTTGGTAACCATAAATGAGTTTTATTTATGTTAACAAATATTTTTATTTTAATTTTTGGAACTTTTGCTGGAGTAATGACATGATATTCACCATTTGAAACCATTACATTATTTGCTGGATTGGAAGTTAGCAAAATTGTTTTAAGTTATATTATTGGTTTTGGCACAGGGGGAACTATTATCATTATATGAATTATTATGTTTGTTTATCGTCATTTTGATAAAACAAAAAAACGTTATTGAGATTTAGTTGCTATTATTATGCTTGCTGTTGTTAATGAATATTGAGTCACCACCTTGATATCCGCATGGGGGGATATCACCTTTTTAACGGTGTCACAGAATAAAAATGGTAGAACAGATGGTTATGGGATAACTATGATTACGCGATTAGCAATGGCACCAATGAAAGTATTATTTAATTCGGCAATTATTTATATTACATATCGGGCTGTTTCCCCATTAATTCATAAAGATACTAATGCAAATTTACAATATTAAAAT
>NZ_RXFZ02000367.1:0-506 GCF_044714365.1 Spiroplasma sp. hy2 | reverse complement strand
TTTTDTTNAATTATTTTAACACTAGTAATTTCAATTCCATGATTAATTGCTCGTCGTCGTAAACGAAACGGTGATGCATTACTTGGTCGTTGGTTTAACCGAAATTAAATATTGTTTTAAAAATAATTGATAATGTTTTTCTTAATCAAAAGATAAATAATAATTGTTATTGTTTATTATTAAATTATAATGTTAGGAGAAACATTTTTTATATGAAAATAGCATTACATTTTAATAATATGATTTCTTAATCTCTTTTATTTGCAAGATAAATTCTATCTTGCAAATAATTTGTTAAGGGCATGAATGTGCTTTTTTTATTCAATAGACTTCTTACATAACCTATTAAAATAATTGTAAATATTTTTAAAAAGATACTAATAGCAAATTATAATTTTAATTTAAAAATTTAATATTTTCCTACAACGAAAAATGACTTTTTTATTTAAATTATTTAATTTTAAATACATCTTCTATGCTATCTATAATAATTGCAAATTATAAAT
>NZ_RXFZ02000366.1:0-509 GCF_044714365.1 Spiroplasma sp. hy2 | reverse complement strand
TTTTATTATTTACCTCCATATATTAAAAATATACCTAATTTTAGGTATATTTTATAAATATCAAGAGTTTTCGACAAAATTAAAGATTGTCAACAAAATTTTAATTTTTATTGTATAACTATTTTAATAGAAAGGGCTAGGTTTTCTTATGAAAAAAGAAAAGAAAAAATTTAAATATTTTAATTTAGTAGAAAGACATGATTTAAAAGAATATTTAGAATCCGAAAAATTTAAAAAGAAAAATGGCACACCTAATTATTCTAAAATAGGAAAAGTAATGAATAAAAGTCGTAATACTATTAGATTAGAGGCTAAAAGACTTAAATAAGAATACGATCCTAAAAAAGCGAATGATGATTATAAAAAGAAAAGAAAAAAATCTATAAAATATACTAAAATTAGAAAAAAGTTGTAAATCACATAAGAAAAATTTTAAGTAAAAGACGCTATTCACCGATGTTAATTATCTTTGAATATGAAAAAAAGTATAATGAAAAGTTTCCATTTKW
>NZ_RXFZ02000365.1:0-510 GCF_044714365.1 Spiroplasma sp. hy2 | reverse complement strand
TRTTTTATTCCTGTTAATCGGAATAATTCTTTATCATTAATAAAATCAAATTTATCAAATTTCATAATTTTAGATTCTTATAATTTCTATTTTAAATATATTTTATAAGAATTTTAAAATAACTAGGTTATGCAAGAAGTCTAATATTTTAGATACAGACAATGTATTTAATAAATAGAAAGAAGGAAGTAAAATATGGCACAAAACCCACAAAGAATTTTCGGAGATATTGCTAATCAAGCAACTAAACGAGACCGAGAAACATTTGAATAATGATATTTACAAACTTATCAACAAAAATTTAGTTGAGAAGCATTATTTGCATGAAAAGAAGCAAATAAATTTGGTTTAACATATAAAAGAAAGAAAAATATTAAATACAATGAAGGTTTAGGAGCAAACGGTCAAGTATTTAATACTGATGATAACCTACTAAAATATTCAACAGTGGAATTTGAAGATGGAATTGTTGAATTAGATACAATTTTAACTTTTGCTCGTAAATTARAC
>NZ_RXFZ02000364.1:0-511 GCF_044714365.1 Spiroplasma sp. hy2 | reverse complement strand
WTTAATTAATGAACCAACTTTAATTTGAGGAAAAAACAATAATAATTTTAAATCAGTTTATCGTTGAAATTTAGATACACAAGCACCTGATTTAATAGTTGATGATAAAGGTAATATAAAAATTAATGGAGAATAAAAAAAGAGATTTATATCTCTTTTTTTATCTTGGTTTTATTGTAATTTTTACTGCGTTATCACTTTTATTTCTAATACCTAATACATTAGGATTAGAAACATCCAATATAATATTTTTATCATTACCAGAATAAAAAAATAGAAAATTGGAATTATTATTACGCAAAAATAATTGAATAAATATTAATTTTGAAAATCTAATTTTTAATTTTACATCATTAGTATAATAGACTTCTTGCATAACCTATTAAAATAATTGTAAATATTTTCTTTAATTTTGTCGAAAACTCTTGATGAAATAAAAAAAATCATCAATATGACAATTTGAAAACTAATTTTGTGTAAGATTATACTTTTGCTTTAAATTTTTTAAAYW
>NZ_RXFZ02000363.1:0-513 GCF_044714365.1 Spiroplasma sp. hy2 | reverse complement strand
ATAATCAAATTTATCAAATTTCATAATTTTAGATTCCTATAATTTCTATTTTAAATATATTTTATAGGAATTTTAAAATAACTAGGTTATGCAAGAAGTCTATTATTGTTTTGCTTCATCTTCAAATAATAAGGTGTCTAAGAATAGTGTTTACTTTAAAATTGGTATTAAAAAGATTATTTATTAAATTGAAATTTGTTAATTAATTGTTGCTAATAAAAACAATGGTTTTATTAAAGGCGGAGCGCAATTAGTAGAAAATGTTGATGACATTTGTGGGAAATTATAATTTTGTAAAGGAACATAGATTAATTTATGTAATCATGTTAACGAATAAAAAAATACAAATGAGAATTCATTTTTAACAAAAGTGTATAATGTATATACCATATACATTTTTTATTTATGCAAATTATTTCTTTAATTTTGTCGAAAACTCTTGATATTTATAAAATATACCTAAAATTAGGTATATTTTTAATATATGGAGGTAAATAATTAATGAAAAAAATA
>NZ_RXFZ02000362.1:0-513 GCF_044714365.1 Spiroplasma sp. hy2 | reverse complement strand
AAAAAAGAACAATTTTTAGAAATTAAAAGTGTAGCAAAACAAGAACAAGAATTAAAAGTTATTACTAGTAATTTTCGTAAAGAAAAATTATTAATTAAAGATATTGAGGTTATTGGTATTAATGATGATTTTTTACAAAAAGTCGATAAATTAGAACTTATTAATCTTATTAAAAATTATTTAACTGTTGATGAACAAATTGTTAAAAATGAAATTAAAGATCAATGAGATAGCTATAAAGATATTAATTTAATTGGTATTAAAGGTATTAATTTTAAAATAAATAAAGGAGAAAAATAACATGGCAAATATTGTTGAATTTTTAAAAACAGATATAGCATCTGATTGAATTAAAAACAAATTTTCAAATGAAAATGAAATTGCAAGATTTAAAAGTAATATAGTAGCAATATCAAATAGTAATGAATTATTACAAAAAGCAGACCCAAGAACAATTATGTCTGCATGTTATCAAGGAGTATTATTAAATTTACCTATGGAAAAACAATTTRT
>NZ_RXFZ02000361.1:0-522 GCF_044714365.1 Spiroplasma sp. hy2 | reverse complement strand
ATTTTTKATATGCCTGTTATTGGTCGACCAATTATTAAAGGTGAATTTAATAAAAAAGTTATGAATTCAAGAGATTTATTAATGTATAACATGTATCCTTGCCCACCTGATAAAATAAATACTTATGCATCACCCGAAGTAAGTTGATATAACATTCAAGGTATTCAACCAACTATGATAACGGGTTATGAAGATTGAAAAAAAGATATGGAAAGTAGATACGACTTTTGAAATCAAAAAAATAGTGAGGGTATTGTTATAACCGATAAAGCGAGTTCAACAGCAACTAATCCTACGGTTGGTACAACTATTAAAGAAGAAAATAATAATTCTGAATTTTATTGGTCTAAAAGTTGAAAAATAACACCACCAAACAAAGTTAAAGTAAATAGTGGTAATGTTGATAATATTATTAGTACCCAAGCATCATCATATTTTAGAAGAAAAGATGAATTTGGTAATACCGTTGGACAAGTTCAAATTGAATATAATAAAATGGGTTCTTGTAATGTTTGAGATATA
>NZ_RXFZ02000360.1:0-525 GCF_044714365.1 Spiroplasma sp. hy2 | reverse complement strand
AWTWTAATTATTTTTTTCATTAATTATTTACCTCCATATATTAAAAATATACCTAATTTTAGGTATATTTTATAAATATCAAGAGTTTTCGACAAAATTAAATATCTTTTTTGCATTTTCATTATTTTTGTGATAAAGTCCTGAATTAAGAAAAGAGGGTATGAAAATGATAAATAATGATGGCAATTTTTTTAATAATCTTATTAATTTATTATATATACAGAGTATTGAAATTATTCAACAAAGTTTAGAAGATTATGAAGAATGAATTTTTAAAAATTATAAAATTGATGAAACTTTAAAAGAATTTAAAGATTATAAAGTAAAAGAAATAAAACCAAGAACATTAACTATTTTAAATGGAAAAATAACTTTTAAAAGAAGAAAATATTATAAAATTAATCCAGAAACAGGTAAAGAAGAATATATTTTTCTTTTGGATAAACTTTTAGGAATTAAAAAATGACAAAGAATAGATAATTCTGTTAAAGAAAAAATATTATCATTTATTACTGAGAACAATAT
>NZ_RXFZ02000359.1:0-535 GCF_044714365.1 Spiroplasma sp. hy2 | reverse complement strand
WTWAAATCAAATTTATCAAATTTCATAATTTTAGATTCCTATAATTTCTATTTTAAATATATTTTATAGGAATTTTAAAATAACTAGGTTATGCAAGAAGTCTAATTGATATTTATATCACAGGCTCAATTGTGATGATTATTTATTTCTTATCTTTTATAAAATATCAAAGTGAGATAACAGGAACAAATATTTATCAAAAACAAAATCTTTGAAAATTTTATTTTTGTCCAATTATTGGAAAAATTATTAATATAGTCCATGGGAAGTGTCGTTACCAAACAGGGAAGGCATGCCCCTATCAATATTTTTCTTAAATGTGCATCAAGTATTTGCAGGAGTATTTGGTACACGATGATTTCTGAACACGGTGATAGTTGTTTCAGAATTAGTTTTCTAAACTAAAACTACTATTCAATTTTTTAGAGACTGTAAATTGTACTATGAAGTGTAGCACTTTATAAACTGTAAAATCAAGCTTTTTAAATTTGTAAAGATTTTTTATAAAAATTAAAGCAAAAATATCTTTTATTTT
>NZ_RXFZ02000358.1:0-539 GCF_044714365.1 Spiroplasma sp. hy2 | reverse complement strand
WWATATTTTATGGCTTATTTTAGTTAATTAATTACTAAAATAACTATTAAGCTTAAAAATAAGGTTTTCATTCATATAAAAAGTGCTACATTTGCATTTACAATTTACAAAATAAAAAAAAAAAAAAAGAAAATAGGTGATGCTAATGATAAAACCCAATAAACTAACAGCATTAGTTGGTTGGCAGTATTTAGTTTCAATGCTTTTTTGGATTATTTATACTGCCGTAATTATTACATTTTTAATTTTATTTATTAATGAACGTGATCGGATTAATAGTGAAAACGATGTTTCAAAAACTTTAGCAGAAATTGCGGCTGGGAAAAAATCAGCTGAACAAGTGCAAGAAACATATAAGAATTTAATGAGTATTACATATCCATTAATTGATTTTTCATTGTTATCCTTTAATTTTTTTGGAGAAAACAATACTAGACTTCTTGCATAACCTAGTTATTTTAAAATTTCTATAAAATATATTTAAAATAGAAATTATAGGAATCTAAAATTATGAAATTTGATAAATTTGATTTTATTAW
>NZ_RXFZ02000357.1:0-541 GCF_044714365.1 Spiroplasma sp. hy2 | reverse complement strand
AAACCACGACCGAGTTTAGGTTGAATGTCCTCCAAAGAGGCATTTTTACAAAATATTCAGTAATTAAATTATTAATTTTAGATTTTTAACAAAAATCATTTTTCGTGATGCTGAAATAACTACATAATTTAAAAAAAATATTTTTTTTGAAAAAATAGTTGCAATTTTTAATAAAAGATATATTATCAAATTAATAAGGGCTATTTGCCCTACTTGCATCTTTACTTTACATTTTTTCCTAAAAATTATTCCATAATTAAGTTTAGTATCGGTTTGTATTAATACTTAAAGGAATTACAAAAGTGGGTGACATAATTGTTAAAATTCTAATTAAACTATTAACTAAATTTTCAATTCATTGCTTTGCTTCATCAATTGTTAAAAAGTATTTAGTTAATTTTAAATATTTAACTTCAACTGTTTCTTTTAAAAAAGCTTTAATTTTGTCGAAAACTCTTGATATTTATAAAATATACCTAAAATTAGGTATATTTTTAATATATGGAGGTAAATAATTAATGAAAAAAATAATTACAGAATW
>NZ_RXFZ02000356.1:0-542 GCF_044714365.1 Spiroplasma sp. hy2 | reverse complement strand
AGTTCCATTTGATAATAACACGATTTATTATGAAGATAATGTCTGAAAAGCAAAACAAAGTGGTGATATTCCATCAGATGGTATTAAAGATAGTGATTTAAATAAAGATTATATTGATAAGCAAGATGGTAAATATATTGTAAAAACATCTCAAGACTTAAAAAATAATTATTACGATGCAGCTGCAATTGATAATATTTTATTAGATAAACAAGATAAATTAATAAGTGGAACAAACATTAAAACTATTAATGGTAATTCATTATTAGGGAGTGGTGATATATCTATTAGCGGGGGTAGTGATTGAGAATTAGTTAATACTAGTGATTTTAAACCTAATGATACTCAATATATTTTGCCAGTTACTCCTAATGGAATATATAAATATAAAGTTGAATTAGGATATTTAAAAGAAAACAAAACTATTTATAAAAGTTCATTAATTTTTAGTGAAAAAGGATTTGATAAAAATTATGATGTAGTAGTTGGAAATACCTTTCAATTTTCAGGGTTACCTATTTTTACAATATCTATTAGTTTAA
>NZ_RXFZ02000355.1:0-550 GCF_044714365.1 Spiroplasma sp. hy2 | reverse complement strand
WTAATGATTATCCAATTCAATCAAATTCAGCAGGTATTTATTTATCAGTTAATGAAATTGTAAGTGGCGATATTTATTTACATATTAATGCAGGTATTATTGATAATCAAAATATTAATGATAAAAAAATATTAATTAAAGGTAACTTTAAAATTGATATTAGTAAAATTAATAAATTAGATAAACCAACTATTCACCTTTCAGACCCAACACAAACAACAGCAGAACAATTAAAACCACAATTTAAAGATGTTGTTTTAAAAGCGGTAAAAGCAGTAAATAGTTCTTTAACTGAAAGTGATTTCGATTACTTTATTGAAAGTAAAGGTGAAGATTGACCAATTAATATTACAAATGATAAAACTGTTGAAGTTCAAATTGAAGGTAAAAACAATGCTACCGGTCAAACAAACCCTATTGATGTAGTAATTAAAAATTCATAGTATATAAAAAATAGGAATTAACCTATTTTTTTATTTTTTATATTATTTATTGGGTGTTTAATTACATTAATACCTTTTTTAAGTTCTTTATAAAGATTAATTGTTTT
>NZ_RXFZ02000354.1:0-552 GCF_044714365.1 Spiroplasma sp. hy2 | reverse complement strand
WTWWAAAATGATAGTATTTATGAATTTTTATCTGAAAATATAATAAAGCACTCTGATACTTTTATTAAAACCGAAAATAAGTTAAGTAGTATTTGGGATAATAATGTTTATTGGCGACAAAAACAAGCATACGAAGAACTCATCAAAGAAATCAAATAACGATGAAAAAGAATAAGTGTTCTATTTCTTTTTGTAAAAATATGCAACATTATCTAGTGGTACACTTTTTTTATGTAGCCATCACGAAGAAGACTTTATGAATTTTTTAATTAATTATGAGAAAACAAATATAATAAACAATTTTCAAAACATGAAGTTTTTGATAAATTAAAAACATTATATGTTGAAAAAACTACTAATTATATGAAAACTGACTTTGCAAAAATGTATTTTATAAAGTTTATTTATTAACTAATAAACACAGAATAAATTGTAATAAATGTAAAAAGAAAAATGCTGGACTTAGATACTATCATTTATGAAATGAAATTATTTTTGAATTAAAAGATGTTTTAAAAGAAAAAAATATAACATTTGAAGAATTTAAAAAAA
>NZ_RXFZ02000353.1:0-553 GCF_044714365.1 Spiroplasma sp. hy2 | reverse complement strand
ATMTAAATTAGTTTTAATATCTTTAATTTTAGTAGATGGAACATCTTTAAAAGCTTTTAATTCATCTAATTCATTAGATAATTTAATAAAGTCTTCTTTTGATATAACATCTTCGCGTTTTTGCACACTTTCTCTAATTTGTTTGGCTTCATTATTAAACTGATTTAAGATATTTTCTGCAATCTCTTCACTTAAACCTTGTTCTATTAATTGTTCTTTTGTAAGAGCCATTTTATAAACCTCTCTTTTTTTATTCTTGTCCGATTAACAAGTCAGCATAAACTCTTTTTTGATACAAAAAGATTAAAACTTATATTAATTATATACTTATAGTTTATAAATACAATACTTTTTATAAACAAATACTAAACATAATTTATTATGTTGTTAATTTAACCCTTAAAACAATTAATAATAACTATTTTTCAAGATAAAATTTTAAAATAATTCTTTAATTTTGTAGAAAACTCTTGATGAAATAAAAAAAATCATCAATATGACAATTTGAAAACTAATTTTGTGTAAGATTATACTTTTGCTTTAAATTTTWTTA
>NZ_RXFZ02000352.1:0-556 GCF_044714365.1 Spiroplasma sp. hy2 | reverse complement strand
TTTATANNNNGGTCAAACAATGCCATTTTCATTGTCAGGTCCTATATCAATCCCATATTTATCGTATAGATAATTACAAACATTAATTGTATCGCCGAAAGTAGTATCTTCGTGGGTGTTGGAATATCTTCGTAAAATATTAGATGAAGCATCGGTAAAATTACAAGCAAAAAATAATTTTTCTGCTAAATGATTTCATGTTTTATTAGTACCACGCCCTGCTGAAACAAACTTAAAAAAAGTTGGCGAAGTAAAATATCGGGCATAACTATCACCAACAAAATCTTTAAATACTTCTCAATCAAAACCAAAATTAAAATCACTAAAATTTAAATCATACTTTTTATTTAAATATTCATAACTAGTAATTCGTTTTTTGTTATTAATTTTTWTAAAATWTTTCTTTAATTTTGTAGAAAACTCTTGATATTTATAGAATATACTTAATTTTAGGTATATTTTTAATATATAAGAGGTAAATAATTGATGGAAAAAATAATTACAGAATTAAAAAACAGTTTTAAAGATGATCAATTTTTAGAATTTGCTGAAAAAA
>NZ_RXFZ02000351.1:0-558 GCF_044714365.1 Spiroplasma sp. hy2 | reverse complement strand
ATTTAAATTATCTTTATTAATTAAATAATTAGTATAATGATTAATTACTTTTTTATCATATGCTTTTTGACCTGTTTTAGGATCTAATACTGGAACTACTAATTTAGATATTTGCTCACCTTTACTTTCTAATTCTTTACGATTAAAGGGTAACAATTTATTAATATAATCGATATGATCTTGATAAATACTATCTGGATTAGTACTAGTAATTAATATTAATTTTTTATAATCACGAACTGCTTGCATAATAGCTTCTTTTTCTGATTTACTAAATTCATTTGCTTCTTCAAGTCAAATAATACATAAATCAGCACCATTTGCTCGTGCTGTACCTTTACCTAATACTTGCGATGAATTACTTTTTCTAGCACCTTGTAATTTAATAAAACTACCATTAGGAAATGTTCAAGTAGGTTTATTAAAACGAGCATTATATTGATAATGACCGCCTTTTCATTTTTTAGTAGGATTAAGGATTAAACCAACTTTATCTAATGCATCTTGAATATCTTGTTGCATTTCAGCAGTATCAGCACTATTTAATCTAAAACYATT
>NZ_RXFZ02000350.1:0-560 GCF_044714365.1 Spiroplasma sp. hy2 | reverse complement strand
TTTATCATCTTGGGTAATTGTTAAATTCCCAATTCAGTCCCAAGGAATACCAAACGAAACAAAGTTTAAAAACTTTCCAATAGCAGGTATCGTAAAAGGATTAAATACTAGTTTTTGAGTGTAGTTTAAAGGTAATACTGTAATTTGGCGATTAATAAAATTATTCATATTTAAAATATCTCAAACATTACATTTACCCATTTTATTATATTCAATTTGAACTTGTCCAACTGTATTACCAAATTCATCTTTTCTTCTAAAATATGATGATGCTTGGGTACTAATAATATTATTAATAGTTCCACTATTTACTTTTATTTTATCTGGCGGAGTAATCATTCAATTTTTAGACCAATAAGGTTTAGAATTTGAATTTTCTTCCTTAATAGTTGTTCCAACAGTTGGATTAGTTGCTGTTGAACTCGCTTTATCGGTTATAACAATACCCTCATTATTTTTTTCAATTCAAAAATCAGACATTGATTGAATATGTTCTTTTCAATCTTTATATCCAGTAATAATAGTTGGTTGTATCCCTTGAATGTTATATCAACTTAMTK
>NZ_RXFZ02000349.1:0-563 GCF_044714365.1 Spiroplasma sp. hy2 | reverse complement strand
AWGATAATAATTCTGAATTTTATTGATCTAAAAGTTGAAAAATAACACCACCAAATAAAGTAAAAGTAAATAGTGGTAATGTTGATAATATTATTAGTACACAAGCATCATCATATTTTAGAAGAAAAGATGAATTTGGTAATACAGTTGGTCAAGTTCAATTTGAATATAATAAGATGGGCACATCTAATGTTTGAGATATTTTAAATATGAATAATTTTATTAATCGCCAAATTACCATATTACCTTTAAACTATACGCAAAAGTTAGTTTTTAACCCTTTTACAATACCTGGTGGAGTTGGTAAATTCTTAAACTTTATTTCATTTGGTATTCCTTGAGGTTGAGTTATTAATCAAGATGAAAAAACATGACCTAATTTTCAATGATTAAATGGCTTTATGAGTGCAAATATTTATAGTTTTTATAATGATGCCTTTTGATCTGAAAAATCAAAAGGTAAAGGTTATTTACCATTTGAAATATTTAGAGAACAAGGCAATGATAAAATTGGTGCTATGATTGGTGCTAATGCTACTAGTTTTAGTTTTACTACTTTAYTG
>NZ_RXFZ02000348.1:0-567 GCF_044714365.1 Spiroplasma sp. hy2 | reverse complement strand
CTACGGTTTTGAATATAACGATAATGACCCCAGTATTTATGTTTTACGAAATTATCGTAAATATATTAAAGAATATAATTTACAAGATTTTTATAATTTCAATACAAAACAGTATCAATTTGATAGTTATTCAATTGGTGTTGATTATGCTAACGGTAGTGAAGACCATACGGTATTTTTATTTAGTGGTTATAAAATTAATGAAAATAATGAATATGATAAATATTTAATTGAAGAAAATGTTGTTACCCCAAAAAACGCAATGAATTTAAATGAAATAGTTGAACATTACGGCCAATGAATAATCAATACTTTTGATAAATTTGATGGTTTTGAATATGCTACATTTCATTATGATATTAATGCCCACGACTTTATGCAAAAATTGCAAGAAGATATTTACCCTTATTTAGGCTATAAAATTAAAATGTTTAAAGCGAAAAAACATCAGACATATCTTAATAAAGAAGCAGGTATAATTAACCGTGTAACATGGATAAGAAAAATGTTTGTTCAAGGCAAAATATATGGTATATTAGATAACTTCCCATTTTTAGATAAATWTKW
>NZ_RXFZ02000347.1:0-574 GCF_044714365.1 Spiroplasma sp. hy2 | reverse complement strand
ACTTTTAATTTTATTGTCAATAATATTTTAGTATTTTTTAAATTTTTCCACAACAAAAAATATATTTTTATTAAAATTACTTAATTTCTTATATAAAATTAATAAAGATATAAGTTTTGTTGTAAGTTTTTATTAAAATTATTAACTGAATAATTAATTCTATTTTCTTCTAATGGTTCATTAGTATTAAATAAATTAATTTTATTTTTAAAATTCATCATGCTGGTATTTAATTTATTTTTAAGAGTTTTTTCATGATAAGTTGCTTTTTTAACCAAAACACCTTTACAGTAATGTGATATATCACCTTCAATGTGACAACCAATATTATTTCATAGTGTTTGATTTTTGACACCTTCTTCATTATTTTTAATTAATTTAATTGTCTCTTTTAAGAATTTCATTTTTGCTTCTTTTATAAAAGTAGTACTGTTTTCTAGGCATTGTAATAATTCTTCATATTTAGCATTAAAAAAATAATCAACTGCCTTATTATATGTTTCTTTATTTTGTTTGTTTTTACTTTGGTAGGGATATAATTTTTTAAATCTACTTGTAAGATGAAATTTATCTA
>NZ_RXFZ02000346.1:0-580 GCF_044714365.1 Spiroplasma sp. hy2 | reverse complement strand
ATAWTTTTATTTTTTAATTCATTATGTTTAAATTTAATAATTCTTCAATCAGTTACACTATTCTTATAAATACCGCGTCAAATAGCAAAATATCATTTATTATCTACAATATTAAATCGTTTTTCTTGTGGTGCTATTCATTCTAAAATACCATCTTTTGTATTTATTTTGTTTTTTTCTTTTTGTTCTTGTAGTTGCACATCGGTATATGCTCGTGTATTACAAGCAACTAAACTTGTTGTGATTGTTCCTATTAAAGTAATTGTTCCCAAAAGACTTAATATATTTTTCATAATTTTAATTTAATTTTATTCTATAAAAATATAACTACTCCCCTTATTGTCTAATTCTATATCTGTTATTGGGAAATCTAAGCCCTCAAATTTATCTATTTGTCCTTCTCCGTGTTGCAAATAAACACTTTTGTTTGTTGCAAAATAAGTGTTTCCAGAAGATAATCTTAAACTTGTTGTACTTACACCGTTTTTTTGTAAAACCTTGATTGATGTTACTTTAACATTGTTTGGTAATGTAATTTTTTTATTACCAAAACCATTTAAATCTAAGTGATATACTTWTW
>NZ_RXFZ02000345.1:0-580 GCF_044714365.1 Spiroplasma sp. hy2 | reverse complement strand
TKTTTCTTATCCATATCGTTTTAAAATGGGATTATAAAAAAGGTTTTTAAAACCTTCTAACATTTATAAATTTTATTTACTTTTTATTTATTAAATAATTGGTATTTAATGACTTTTCTAAACTAGGTGATTTTTCTTGTATTTCATTACCATCATCATTTTTCAATAGTTCAGGATGACAATTTTTATAACTTAATTTAAGATGTTTTCTAACTGTATTAAAATCTAACACCTCAACTTCAATTTTATCACCAATATCAAAAAAATCTTTAATATCTTTAACAAAGTAATCTGAAACTTCACTAATATGGATTAAACCATCAGCCTTTTCTGCTCTACAAAAAGCACCATAAGGTGTAACGTTTGTTATTTTAACATTAACTTTATTTCCTTTTTTATACATAAATTAAATATACTTCCTTTCTTTAAATAATTTAATTATATCATTAAGACTATAAAAAATCATTTGCAGCAATTGGGCGAGCGGTTGATTTTCTTAAATTTTTGTGATAAAATAACTTACAAGTTAAAAAAATTTTGAGGTTCTTTCAAACAAATTTGGGAACCTTTATAAAATTCT
>NZ_RXFZ02000344.1:0-581 GCF_044714365.1 Spiroplasma sp. hy2 | reverse complement strand
AAAATAAAAGATATTTTTGCTTTAATTTTTATAAAAAATCTTTACAAATTTAAAAAGCTTGATTTTACAGTTTATAAAGTGCTACACTTCATAGTACAATTTACACAGTGATTAAATCCATTTACTTATTTAGATTTAATTAAAAAAAGTCATAAAAAAGAAATACAACAAATATTAAGTCAATTAGAAAAAAATAATAACATTAAAAATAGAAAACAATTTAAAAATGAAAATTATCTAAATACTAATTGACAACCTTTAAATAGTAGTTGACTTGATAGTGGTATGTTTAATATAACAAATAAGTTAACTTTAACAGGTAATTTAACTATTTTAATATATACAAAAACAGCAAAACACCCTAAGTTTTATGGACCTTATGTTTATCCTAGTGTTCCAGTTGAAATATGAAAATTATTAAGTAATGCTGTATCTAATGCAGGAACTTTATTTTGGCGTTATTGATTAAGAAAATGGTTACCTAGTCATTTAAGAAATTATATTAAAAAACGATTACCACAAGCATTAAAAGAAAAATATCCCAAAGGAACTACTAAATTAACATTACCAACAGTTCAAAA
>NZ_RXFZ02000343.1:0-586 GCF_044714365.1 Spiroplasma sp. hy2 | reverse complement strand
TWATAAAAATAAATATAAAGAAATTGTAAAATCATTAACACCATCGGAAAGTAATTGAACTATATTATCTAGTAGTTGATGTAAAAAGGGATTTTTTCAAATAACTAATAAACAAAAATTAATAGGTAATTTAACTATTTTAATTCAATCAGATAATGATAAACAAAAAAGATGATATGGACCTTATACTTATCCAAAAGTACATATTCAAGTATGACAAGCAATGAAATCAGCAACTGGTAAAAATGGAACTGGGGCAGGGTCAGTATTTTGAAATATGTGATTACATGTATGATTACGCAGTGAATTAAGAGAATATGTTAATTGACAAATATATACACAACAAAATAAAGGTGGCGGTGATGTTAAATTAAGAGCTAGTCGTATTAATAAAAATTTATTAGAATTAAATAAAGAAATTAATAAATATAGTACTAATTTTTATAATTTAAAAGATAGTAAATTAAATAAAAATAAACAATATATTGATAATAAAAATTGATTATTAGAGCAACGAGAATATACTACTAATTTAAAAATAGGGTATCAAAAATTACATACTAAAATAATATCAAAACCAAAAAWA
>NZ_RXFZ02000342.1:0-587 GCF_044714365.1 Spiroplasma sp. hy2 | reverse complement strand
AGATNNTGAAAGAGCAAGAGTTTGGAGTTGAGGTTTACCAGGCAATACTAGTGGTTCAATCTTTGCAAGATATATTGATATTATGCAAGCAACAGATATTATTCAACCAACGAAATTATTAGGTGGAGTTGACTTAGCAAACTCTACTAGTCCTAAGGGACATACAACCGCTGCTAGTTTTTGAATATATAATTCATTTTATAAAAAGGCATATAAAGTCGCAGAATATACACACTCAAATGCTACTCAACAATTTAAAGGACCATTAGAACAAGTTAAAGATATTTTAGAGTTTTACAACAATCAATTAAACCAATACTTTAATTTAATACAACAAGGAATATCAGTTAATGTTGATGATAGTGCTTATGCAACATTAGAAAGTTTAAATAGAGAAAAATATAATTATACTTTTGGTCAATACATGAATTTTAAACCAGCACAAAAGCAGAAGTTTAAAATAAAACATCGTGTAGAAGCATTTACAATGTTAATAAATACTAATCAATTAAAATGATTATGAGAAAAATGTCCTGTAAGTAAAACTCAATATGAATTAATTCAATGAGAAGATAAACCAGATGMRA
>NZ_RXFZ02000341.1:0-587 GCF_044714365.1 Spiroplasma sp. hy2 | reverse complement strand
ATWATCAAATTTATCAAATTTCATAATTTTAGATTCCTATAATTTCTATTTTAAATATATTTTATAGGAATTTTAAAATAACTAGGTTATGCAAGAAGTCTAATGTTATCTGATTTAATAATTGTACCCATAAATGATGGAATAAATAGTGTTAAAGGAGTATTAGATTTAAAAAATACCTTAAATAATTTTTGTAGATTAACAAATAAAAATGTACCATTAATAAATATTATTTTTAATCAAGTAAAAGATAATAATAATTTATTGGATATTAAAAATGTACTAAAAGAAAATAAATTAGATACAAATTTATCAAGAACAATGATTGTATATTCTGATACATATAAAACTATTGAAAATAATTTTAATAGTATTTGAACTAATCAACATTATTGAAGACAAAAACAAGCATACGAAGAACTTATCAAGGAAATCAAATAAGTATGAAAATCGTAAAAAATAAATTATAATATTTTTAAATAGACTTCTTGCATAACCTAGTTATTTTAAAATTCCTATAATTTCTATTTTAAATATATTTTATAGGAATTTTAAAATAACTAGGTTATGCAAGAAGTCTAATAWAW
>NZ_RXFZ02000340.1:0-596 GCF_044714365.1 Spiroplasma sp. hy2 | reverse complement strand
AHTAAAAGATATTTTTGCTTTAATTTTTATAAAAAATCTTTACAAATTTAAAAAGCTTGATTTTACAGTTTATAAAGTGCTACACTTCATAGTACAATTTACAATGAAAAAACCAAAGCAGTAGATGCGCAAATAACAGTTAGTGCTAGTGAAAAAGATAATGATTGCGAATTCTTACAAACACCTGATGGTACAAATTGTAGTTATATAATTGATATGTTTTCAATTCAAGCATTATATAAAGGTAATTTTGAAATTATCTTTTATGCAGATAATCCATATACAAATAATAAAGAAGATTATTTACGATTATCAGTATGAAGCTTTCGTGGTAAAACAAAAAGTACACTAAATAATTATTTACGTGATATGACAACTAATTATAAAACTAGTTTCTTACTTCCACATGACTATGAAATACCAACATTTAATTACCCACAGTATGTATTACCACCAGTACCATATAACTATAAAGTTTATACAAAAGATATCTTTTATTCTTCCTTTAAAAATAATACTTTGACAACTTCAAACTTCAATATTTAAATTTTTATTATAAATATCAATTCAATCTTTTAATTTATATGTCATTATTW
>NZ_RXFZ02000339.1:0-596 GCF_044714365.1 Spiroplasma sp. hy2 | reverse complement strand
ATTAATACAAATTTTCTTTAATAATGGGTCTTTAAATGTTTCAAACTTTAATTTTGAAAATGGATAATTCAAATAGGAATTAATCATATTTTGGGCTCTTAAAGTAAATGTTTTAAATCATAATTCTACATCACCTTTAAAGAATTTATTATAACGAACTGGAACTTGTGTAATTTTACCTGTCATTGGATTAAAATTATTATAATTTTCCAAAGTAACATTTGGTCATAATTCATTTAACATTTAACTATCTCCTTATCATTTACTTTTTTTAGAATATATTTTCTTTAATATAAATTTTTTACTATTTAATAATGTTTTTGTTTTAATTGTTTTGTTTAAATTTTGTTTTGTTCTGAGTTGTTTATATGTTTGAWATATTNNTTTAATATATAAGAGGTAAATAATTGATGGAAAAAATAATTACAGAATTAAAAAACAGTTTTAAAGATGATCAATTTTTAGAATTTGCTGAAAAAATAAAAAAAGAAGCAGAGGTAATTAAAAAACAAAAACGTTTAAATGAGATTGATAAGAAATTTAGAGATAAAGGAATTATATGTCCTAATTGTAAATCTTTTCATTGTGTTAAAMRR
>NZ_RXFZ02000338.1:0-599 GCF_044714365.1 Spiroplasma sp. hy2 | reverse complement strand
TACCGTATTCTTTTTTTGATTTTTTAGATCACATTGATGCTGTTATTTTATCTGTTAAAGTAAATGCTCAACTTGTATTACTTGCACTAGCACCGATTATATCATTTACCTCATCTTGAGTATTATATCTAAATACATCTAAGGGGATATTACCTTGATTTTTTGCTTGTGGACGAGTACTATCTTCAACAATAGGCCAATAACTTTCATCATAAAATGTATAGTTTGCTTTACCAATAAATAAAGGAATACCAGTTTTAATATTTGGATATAAATTATTAGTATTTTTATCTATTGTTTTTCAATAAATCGGAATCCCTAAGCTTATTGCATTTAAAAATTTCCCAACAATAGGAATATCACGCTGTGTTCATGCAATACTTTCTGTTATATCTATTGGTAATGAAATAATATGATTAACCATAACACTAAATAAATTTAACATATCTTTTAATTGACCACGATTTTTACTTGGGTTAATTGTGTTATATCCTATATCAACATTATATTTAAAATAACCATTTGCTCGTACATCAAAATCTTTAATAACCTTATTACCTTTATAATTTAAAGCAACATCTTTAACTGTTAAATTGTTT
>NZ_RXFZ02000337.1:0-604 GCF_044714365.1 Spiroplasma sp. hy2 | reverse complement strand
DATAATAAATGATATTATGTAGTATGACACAGTAATTCAAGTGAAAATTGAAGAATTACAAAATTTAAAAATGATATAAAAACATCAAAAGAAAATGGAAAAAGAACAATTGTTAATGAAGATGGTGTAGAAAAATTATTTATACTTATGGAAACAATAGGTTTAATTAAAAATAAAGAAATAAAATTTCCAAAAGATATAGCAGTTCAATGAAATTCTTCATTTTCTTGAAAATTTAGTCAACCATATAGTGAAACAGTTTTTAAATCAATTTATTGTTGAAATTCATTAGATAAACAAGAACCTGACTTAATTATTGATAATAAAGGTAATATAAAAGTTAAAGGAGAATAAGCGAGCGGTTTAATCTCCTTTTTATTTATCTTGGATTAATTGTAATTTTAACAGGGTTAATACTTTTATTTTTAATTCCTAAAACATTTTGATTATAAAAATCTATTATAATGTCTTTGTTATTACCAAAATATTTATAAAACTTCATAGTACTATGATTAAGATACGCTAGTGATAATTCTAAATATAACACTTTTGAAAATCTAATTTTTAATTTTACATCATTAGTATAATATAATTGTAARYWTWT
>NZ_RXFZ02000336.1:0-607 GCF_044714365.1 Spiroplasma sp. hy2 | reverse complement strand
TATTWTTAYNNNCGTATTCTTTTTTTGATTTTTTAGATCACATTGATGCTGTTATTTTATCTGTTAAAGTAAATGCTCAACTTGTATTACTTGCACTAGCACCGATTATATCATTAACCTCATCTTGCGTATTATATCTAAATGCATCTAATGGAATATTACCTTGATTTTTTGCTTGTGGACGAGTACTATCTTCAACAATAGGTCAATAACTTTCATCATAAAAAGTATAATTTGCTTTACCGATAAATAAAGGAATACCAGTTTTAATATTTGGATATAAGTTATTAGTATTTTTATCTATTGTTTTTCAATAAATCGGAATTCCTAAACTAATTGCATTTAAAAATTTACCAACAATAGGAATATCTCTTTGAGTTCATGCAATACTTTCTGTTATATCTATTGGCAAACTAATAATATGATTAACCATAACACTAAATAAATTTAACATATCTTTTAATTGACCACGATTTTTACTAGGATTAATAATATTATGTCCAATATCAACATTATATTTAAAATAACCATTTGCTCGTACATCAAAATCTTTAATAACCTTATTACCTTTATAATTTAAAGCAACATCTTTAACTGTTAAATTGTT
>NZ_RXFZ02000335.1:0-613 GCF_044714365.1 Spiroplasma sp. hy2 | reverse complement strand
TAAAAAAATTTCCATGAGTAAAAAAAGATAATACTGGTTTAATTGAATATGATAAATGATTAAGTTATATTCAATCTGCTTGTTTATTAGCAGTTATAAATTGATATTTACCAAAAGGTGTTAATGATTTAACTGGTAGTGCTTCATTTTCCCAAGGTGGAGTTGCTTATTCACAAACTAATGACCCTGAGGCAAATGAAAATATTACTCGTGATGTTAAAAATGCTTTAAAATTAGCTGGTGAAATAATTGATATTATATCTAGTAAAACAGTATCTAGACCTTATAATTATAGTTTAGATAATTATGCTCATTCATGAGAAGAAGAATATAAGCATATTAGTAAAAAAACTTTTTATCCAACATTATTATTTTGATTAAAAGAACGAGTACAAACTGATAATTCAATTAATATAACTTATCCAAATATTAATGATTTTTCTAAAATTGATTATAATGAATATATTAAATTTATTGTTCCTTTTGATAATAACACGATTTATTATAAAGATAATGTCTGAAAAGCAAAACAAAGTGGTGATATTCCATCAGATGGTATTAAAGATAGTGATTTAAATAAAGATTATATTGATAAACAAGATGGTAAATATAW
>NZ_RXFZ02000334.1:0-621 GCF_044714365.1 Spiroplasma sp. hy2 | reverse complement strand
TGGAATAAAAACACTTAGTTATTTAAAATAACCGTTCCACTCTGCATTAAGTTGTTTTATAAAATCAAAGTTTTAAAAAACCAGTTTTATAATCAAAGATAATTTTTGAATTTTCTAAACGTTTATAAAGCCACTCTTGGTTTTTATCTTTTGTATGATTTAATAAATTTTTATGTTTTTCACAAGTTCATAAAACTTTATTTGATAAAAATTCTTTGGTAATGAATGATATTGATTTATAGCAATCAATAACATCACATATTTTTTGTTGTTTATTAATTTCCATTACTTACTCCTTCTTTTATTAAGTTTTTTTATTTATTAACAAACTAATTAACTGAAACAAAGAAAAGACAACACCTTAAATTAGGAGAAAAAACAGGTACACTTTGTAAAAATTTCTAAGATATTTAATAAATGTGTAACACAACTTAAAGAAGGTAACAAAAAGTTGCGATAAAAAGTTTCTATTTTAAAAACTTAAGATGCTGTCCTTTCTTTGAATCAATTAATAATTTTGGTTTTACAACAAATAAAAAAACCATTTTAGTAAATGGTTTAATTTATTATTCGTATTCAATTTCTATGTATTTTTTAAAACCCTTCTTTTTTCCATGCGAC
>NZ_RXFZ02000333.1:0-630 GCF_044714365.1 Spiroplasma sp. hy2 | reverse complement strand
TTTTTGTAAAACCTTGATTGATGTTACTTTAACATTGTTTGGTAATGTAATTTTTTTATTACCAAAACCATTTAAATCTAAGTGATATACTTCTCCTTTGTTATTAATAACATAAGCGCTTCCTTTATTATCTAATTCTATATTTGTTATTGGGAAATCTAAGCCATCAAATTTATAATTCATTATATTGTTGTTATCATTTTCATTATAACTTTTAAAATAAACACCGTTAGTTGTTCCTACATATATAGCTCCTGCTTTAAGGTTGTTATTTTCAGAACTATCTTTTTGTAAAACCTTGATTGATGTTACTTTAACATTGTTTGGTAATGTAATTTTTTTATTACCAAAACCATTTAAATCTAAGTGATATACTTCTCCTTTGTTATTAATAACATAAGCGCTTCCTTTATTATCTAATTCTATATTTGTTATTGGGAAATCTAAGCCATCAAATTTATAATTCATTATATTGTTGTTATCATTTTCATTATAACTTTTAAAATAAACACCGTTAGTTGTTCCTACATATATAGCTCCTGCTTTAAGGTTGTTATTTTCAGAACTATCTTTTTGTAAAACCTTGATTGATGTTACTTTAACATTGTTTGGTAATGTAATTTTTTTATT
>NZ_RXFZ02000332.1:0-644 GCF_044714365.1 Spiroplasma sp. hy2 | reverse complement strand
YTYCTACCTACCAATAAATAAAATAAACGGAGTTAATGATAAAGTTCAATCAATTTCAGTTGACAGTAAAAACAATGTCTATTTTGGTACAAACAATGGTCTTTATGTGTTGAAACAAGGGGAAACCACACCAACCAAAATAACTGGGTTTGTTGATGTTATGATTAGTTATGCATCTGCAATTGATAGCAATGACAATATTTATTTTGGTACAGATAATGGTGCGTATAAGTTGTCTGCTGGGTCAAGCAATGTAATATCAATTTCAACCTTGCCTTCTTTTGTTCAATCAATTTCAGTTGACAGTAAAAACAATGTCTATTTTGGTACAAACAATGGTCTTTATGTGTTGAAACAAGGGGAAATAACACCAACAAAAATTAATGGTATAAATGGTGGTTTTGTATCATCTGCAATTGATAGCAATGACAATATTTATTTTGGAAAATTTGATGGTGCATATAAGTTGGGTGTTGGTGAAATAACACCAACAAAAATTGATGGTATAGGTGGTCAAATAAATTCAATTTCAGTTGACAGTAAAAACAATGTCTATTTTGGTACAAACAATGGTCTTTATGTGTTGAAACAAGGGGAAATAACACCAACAAAAATTAATGGTATAAATGGTGGTTTTGTATCAT
>NZ_RXFZ02000331.1:0-639 GCF_044714365.1 Spiroplasma sp. hy2 | reverse complement strand
ATAAATCAGATAATGACCAAAATAAAACACAATCTTTATTAACTAAAACCAAAGATTTAGAAAAACAAGCATATTTACAAGCATATCGTAAACAATATTATACAAAAATATTTGACACTGTTTTAAAATATTATGATTTATGAGATGGTACTTGTGAAAGACCTTATGGTTTTGATTTTGTTAGTGCTAGTTTAGTAGACCAAATGCGACAAAATGAATTAATTACTACTAGATTAGATAATGGCACAATGGAACCAATAAGAGCAATTACTGAATATGATAATATTGATGAATTAGAAGCAACTAAATATTTTGAAAAAATAGAAGCATGACAAGATAAAATGCAAGCCAAAGAAATTGAACATAATAATAAATTAATGGAATATGATGAAACTGGTAATAATCAAAATGCTTTACAAGGTAGAACAGAAATTAAGGAGAATTAACAAATGAGTAGAATTAACCCAGGGGTTATCGAAGAATTAAGAAGACAAGCCCATGATACTTTAATAGATATTAGAGAAAATATACGAGATAATCGCCATTGAATGGTATTTCCATTTAATGTTTATAGTTCATATATTCCTGATACTGAAACAGGTTGAAAACCTAATAATGCTAAACCAAGTGATTATGGTA
>NZ_RXFZ02000330.1:0-653 GCF_044714365.1 Spiroplasma sp. hy2 | reverse complement strand
WTAATCAAATTTATCAAATTTCATAATTTTAGATTCCTATAATTTCTATTTTAAATATATTTTATAGGAATTTTAAAATAACTAGGTTATGCAAGAAGTCTAATATAGAAATTACACTTACATCAAACCCAGTTGTAACATCTCTGGTAGTTGTCCCAACATCGAGTTTGACACGAGTTAGCAGTGTGTTGGCTAGCAACGGAGCGGGAACGCTTGCTGTCAGCGTAGCTATTGTTAACATGTTTAGTAATTTTTTCATTGCATATATTCCTTTCTGAATTCTCTTTTTAACAAAAAAGAGAATAGCACCACCGTACTATTCCCACAAGCAATTTCTAACATATTTCACAATCGTATAATAAACAAAATACCCCAGTAAAATATGTTAAAATTGTCAGTGGAAACGCTAGCGATCAACTAGTGTTTCCACGATAGTAATTTATCTCAAAATAAATTACTATCACTTTATATAATTTTGAAAAGTAAGAGGAGAATCTTACTCTTTAATTATAACATAACCTAAATGCCTTTTATTTAGATCTTTAATTTTGTCGAAAACTCTTGATATTTATAAAATATACCTAAAATTAGGTATATTTTTAATATATGGAGGTAAATAATTAATGAAAAAAATAATTACAGAATTAANAAWT
>NZ_RXFZ02000329.1:0-656 GCF_044714365.1 Spiroplasma sp. hy2 | reverse complement strand
ATTATGAAACATTCATATAATCAAAAAACAGGAAAATATTATTCTTGTAAAATTCGAAATGTTAATATTTATTTAAATACAGAACAAGAAGAAATATGAAATGAATTTAATGGATTTACTTATTCTCAACAAATAGAATATCTTATCAACTTTTATATAACACACAATAAAGAAAAATAAAAAATAACCTTAATTGGTTATTTTTTTAAATACTATTTGTTAGTTGTCTAATAGCATCTTTTTGTGCTTGTTTTTTATCATTTACTTTAACTTGTTTTTTAACATTTTTAATTTGACCTGTTTTTAATGCTAATTCTGTTGCATAATCAGATCCTCGTAAATGTTTTTCGTGGGCAATAACAGCAGTTCTTAATTCTCTAATTTCTGCTTTATATTTTTTAATTTTTTTAGCAGATAATCCAAGAATACCAAGACTACCCATTCCTCCTGCACCAGCTAACACAAGTAAAGCAATCATTAATGTTTCGTTCATTTTCTTTAATTCCTTTCTTATCCTTACTAAAACAGTGGCCCTCTATTCTTTCAGAATGTAAATTGTACTATGAAGTGTAGCACTTTTTATACAAATGAAAACCTTCTTTTTAAACTTAATAATTAATTTTGGTAATTAATTAACGAAAATAAGCCATAAAATT
>NZ_RXFZ02000328.1:0-656 GCF_044714365.1 Spiroplasma sp. hy2 | reverse complement strand
TYMTTTGTCATTTAATATTGTTATCTTCTAAATCAATAATTGTTGTTTCTCATCCTTGTTTATTTTCAACATTACCAGTAATTTTTGCTTCTTCTAATGTATAAAATAATAAAGTTTTAAAATCACCATATTTACTTTTTATTACTAATAAGTATTTTTTATTCATAATTTAATTCCTCCTATTTTTAACTCGCTGACACTCACTCCCAAGTGAAAGCGCCAAAGCGAGATTTAGTTATATAATTAAGTATTTATTTACTACGCCATCCGCTTCACTGGGGGTGAGCGGTGGTAGTATATTTTATTGTTTAATGTTTAATAATAGACAGTTGTTTTTATAAGTTAGTACCAGAGAATTCTCTCTCTTCATCCGCACCATTTCAGGTCAAAACGTTCAGTTTTTAAAATAAATTCACTTGCACCTTGAAGAGCCTAATGCTGACTTTGTGGTTTTAAACCGCTGTCACTTCTTAGAAGTAATATCTATCGCAAATTTATTTATAAAGTGTCCATCTCAATATTTATTGTCGTTTGATGTTGACCGCGCACTTATCACGACTATCGCTTGTTAAAGCGTCTATTATTTCCGGACTGATTACCGCTGGGCTAGACCGCCTCATGTGGAATAAAAACACTTAGTTATTTAAAANNNMAYY
>NZ_RXFZ02000327.1:0-651 GCF_044714365.1 Spiroplasma sp. hy2 | reverse complement strand
GAAAACCTTCTTTTTAAACTTAATAATTAATTTTGGTAATTAATTAACGAAAATAAGCCATAAAATAAAAGATCTTTTTAATTTAATTTTTATAACAAATCTTTAAAAATTTAAAAAGCTTAATTTTACAGTTCATAAAGTGCTACATTTGAATTTACAATTTACAGAATTAAAAAAATATTTTAAATTATGATACTTAATTGATACTTAATACTTCATATAATCTTATCAAAAAAGGAGGCTAATTAAAAATGCAAGATTTTACAAAAATTAATAACAAAAAACGAATTACTAGTTATGAATATTTAAATAAAAAGTATGATTTAAATTTTAGTGACTATAATTTTGGTTTTGATTGAGAAGTATTTAAAGATTTTGTTGGTGATAGTTATGCCCGATATTTTACTTCGTCAACTTTTTTTAAGTTTGTTTCAGCGGGTCGTGGTACTAATAAAACATGAAATCATTTAGCAGAAAAATTATTTTTTGCTTGTAATTTTACCGATGCTTCATCTAATATTTTACGAAGATATTCCAACACCTACGAAGATACTACTTTCGGCGATACAATTAATGTTTGTAATTATCTATACGATAAATATGGGATTGATATAGGACCTGACAATGAAAATGGCATTGTTTGACCTAAAA
>NZ_RXFZ02000326.1:0-662 GCF_044714365.1 Spiroplasma sp. hy2 | reverse complement strand
TWAAATTTAAAGCAAAATCATAATCTTACACAAAATTAGTTTTCAAATTGTCATATTGATGATTTTTTTTATTTCATCAAGAGTTTTCGACAAAATTAAAGAAAAAACTTATAAATCAATTAAAAAAAGCATTAATAAATTTTTTAAAAAACTTGGTTTTAATAAAATTGAAACTAATAAAATATCAAGTAAGATTTCTAATGATGTAAATGAGTTAATAAATACATGCATAAATATTAGATACTTTGAACAAATAGACTTACTTTATCAAACACCTAGTTTTTGACAAAATTCAGAAAATAAAAAAAGTGTTAATGAATCAGTAGCACCAACATTAGCATGTTCACAAGAAACACCAATTTATGAGAATGTTCCTTTTGTTAATAAAGACCAAGGAAATAAATACAAAGAATTACTTGATGATGCTAATAATCTGTTATTACACGAAAAAGAAGACGCCGTAAATAAATTAGTAGGGCAAGTTGAAGATACAGATAACATCGGAATAGAAAAATAAGATTATTTTATATCAAAATAATTTAAAAGACATTTTTATTGCTTTAATTTTGTCGAAAACTCTTGATGAAATAAAAAAAATCATCAATATGACAATTTGAAAACTAATTTTGTGTAAGATTATGATTTTGCTTTAAATTTTTTAA
>NZ_RXFZ02000325.1:0-664 GCF_044714365.1 Spiroplasma sp. hy2 | reverse complement strand
TAAAAAAATTGAAACCAGAATTAAGATTTTTAGGTGGTACTGGATATTGACCTTATTTTGGTAATGAAAAAGATATAATAATAGATGTTTCTAATCCAAATGTTTTAGGAATTAGAAATAAAAATGATAACCCAGTTAAAATTACATTTAAGCCAAGATAAAAAACAAAAAAGAGATGTAAATCTCTTTTTGTATTTTTACTTAATTTTTACATTACTATCATTATCAATTATTAAGTCGGGTAATTTTTGTTCTTCACCATTTCAACGATAAACTGATTTAAAAAAAGTTCCATTATCTTCAATTCAAGTAGTATGCTCCCTAGTTTTATTTGTGGCTAAATCAAATTCATTTCTATATAAATATGCACCACTATATGACTTATCAATTTTAGTATGACTAATAATGCCATTTATTGTATTATTGTTACTATAACCTATATTTTTATATTTTTTAATTGTTCAATTATCGTTTTTTGCACCTCTTCATATAATTATATAATATTTATAATCTCCCCCAGAATTAAATGGTTTTTCTTGTGGTGCTATTCATTCTAGATTATCTTTGATTTCTTGGTTATTTGTATTTATTTTGTTTTCTTCTTTTAATTTTGCTAATTCTTTGGTTGTATATTCTTGTGGTTTATTACAAGCAACTAANAYTT
>NZ_RXFZ02000324.1:0-666 GCF_044714365.1 Spiroplasma sp. hy2 | reverse complement strand
AAWAAAAGAATTAAATCCACAATTAGACATCACAAAAATTAACGTTACAAACATTACTAATAACAGTGCAATAATTACTTCAAATGATAAAAATATTTATACCAAAAATGTAATTGTTAATTATACTGTTTCAATAAGTTCAATTAATTGATAAATATTATTTAAAAAATATGGAAAAAATGAAAAAAAATAAAAAGAAATGAAAAAAAATAATTTATGCAATTAATATAAAATTATTTTTATTAGATATATGCTTAATAATTTTTATCATTTTAATATTATATTTTAGTTTTTGTAATATATCAAATATTGTAATTCAACCAACAAGTGTAACTAACAACAAACAAATAAACGAAATAATTAAAAACACTGATTTAGGTGAATTTATAACTAATAATTTGTCTAATCCAACCAAGAAGCAAATCAAAGACAAATTAAAAGAATTAAATCCACAATTAGACATCACAAAAATTAACGTTACAAACATTACTAATAACAGTGCAATAATTACTTCAAATGATAAAAATATTTATACCAAAAATGTAATTGTTAATTATACTAGACTTCTTGCATAACCTAGTTATTTTAAAATTCCTATAAAATATATTTAAAATAGAAATTATAGGAATCTAAAATTATGAAATTTGATAAATTTGATTTTATTAW
>NZ_RXFZ02000323.1:0-671 GCF_044714365.1 Spiroplasma sp. hy2 | reverse complement strand
TTTAAAAAATTTAAAGCAAAATCATAATCTTACACAAAATTAGTTTTCAAATTGTCATATTGATGATTTTTTTTTATTTCATCAAGAGTTTTCGACAAAATTAAAGACAGACTTTAACTAATTAGAAATTTTTTTATTGGAAATAAATTATTTTGGAAATTATAAATTTATATATTGCTTTTTACAAGACCTTATAGTTAAGTAAAAATCTCCCCTATTTGTTTGATAATTTTAATAGGGGAGATATTATGTTAGATTTGATATTTTTTCTTTTTAAAAATAAAAAAACTACTTTTGTAGTTAAAAATGGGGCGGCTGATGGGACTTGAACCCACGAATGCCGGAGCCACAATCCGGAGCGTTAACCTCTTCGCCACAACCGCCATATTTGATTATATAAATAACCTTACTTATTATAACTTAAAACAAAAAAATGTAAATAGAATTATTCCTACATCTTAAAAACATATTTTTTATAACATTAAAATAAATAAGATATTACTTTAAAAAGGATTATTATGTTAATAAATCTTATCATTAATTTTATATTATATAATAGACTTCTTGCTTTAATTTTGTCGAAAACTCTTGATGAAATAAAAAAAATCATCAATATGACAATTTGAAAACTAATTTTGTGTAAGATTATGATTTTGCTTTAAATTTTWWAW
>NZ_RXFZ02000322.1:0-673 GCF_044714365.1 Spiroplasma sp. hy2 | reverse complement strand
TAAAAAAATTAAATGATCCTAATACATCTAATATTCAATATCAAATTCGTAAAAGAGAACTTGAATTTTTACAAGGTGAATTTATTGATAGTTTTGATATACCATCATATTTTAAAGAATGAATGCGAATTATTAAAAAACCAAATTTTATAATTTATTTATCAAAACAGCAATTAAAAGATTATTTAATTGAAATAGAAAATTATAATTTAAAGTTTGAATTAATAATTTATCAAAAAACAAATGATGCTCCAACTAATAATTCATATCGGAAAGATAAAGAATTATGTTTATATATTTATGATAAACCAATTTCTTATAGTAATGTTTGAAATCAAGATATGCAAACTGTTTATCAAATTACTAATAGTAATAATCAATTTATAGGAACTATTAAACACCCTACTGTTAAAGATATTAATTTAATTAAATTACAAATTAATAAACATAGTAAAGTTGGTGATACTGTATTAGATTGTTTTTTAGGTAGTGGAACAACTGCTATTGCTTGTGAACAATTAAATCGGCATTGAATTGGTATAGAAATTAATGAAAAATATTATAAGTTATCAAAACAAAGATTAAGTAATATTCAAACTACATTATTAATTTAAAGGAGATTATTTATGAAAAGAAAATTAATTCGTAATATTAATGTTTACTTAAATGAAAA
>NZ_RXFZ02000321.1:0-673 GCF_044714365.1 Spiroplasma sp. hy2 | reverse complement strand
GAGTATCACCAAAAAATACTAAATCAGTTGTTAAAAATATGGAAAATTTAAGTAAATATAATGATAGTTGCTTATGGAAATTTGATAAAGATATTAATTTAACTTATGAATATGGTAAAGGTTGAAAATATAAGAATGAAAAAATAAGTAATCATTTACGAGATGCAATTATTATTGCTAATTATGAGAGTTAATATTATGAAACATTCATATAATCAAAAAACAGGAAAATATTATTCTTGTAAAATTCGAAATGTTAATATTTATTTAAATACAGAACAAGAAGAAATATGAAATGAATTATCTTATTTTGAGACTTATTCTCAACGAATAGAATATCTTATCAACTTTTATATAACACACAATAAAGAAAAATAAAAAATAACCAATTAAGGTTATTTTTTTAAATACTATTTGTTAGTTTTTGAATAGCATCTTTTTGTGCTTGTTTTTTGTCATTTACTTTAACTTGTTTTTTAACATTTTTAATTTGACCTGTTTTTAATGCTAATTCTGTTGCGTAATCAGTTCCGCGTAAATGCTTTTCATGGGCAATAACCGCAGTTCGTAATTCTCTAATTTCTGCTTTATATTTTTTAATTTTTTTAGCAGATAATCCAAGAATACCAAGACTACCCATTCCACCAGCACCCGCTAATACAAGTAAAGCAAT
>NZ_RXFZ02000320.1:0-676 GCF_044714365.1 Spiroplasma sp. hy2 | reverse complement strand
AATATAAGTATTTCAGACCAAGAAAATAATGCTATAAATTTAAATTTTACGACTTTTAAAAATCACCCTGTATATGAATTTTTTGTACCCAGTATTATAATTTTAAGACCAAATGGTCTTATTGAAGCGAATAAAAAATTAATGTTTATACATGTTGAAAGAAAAAAAGTAATTTAGAAAGTAAAAATATTTATTTTTAACAAAATATTTTCAGCATTTTAATAATATAATTAACTATATAAAGGAGAAAAAAATATGTTTATGTATGACAAAAATAGCAAAATTATTGTAAAAATAACAAGTATTACTCCCTATGGTGCTTTTTGTAAAACAGAAAAGGCTGATGGTTTAATCCATATTAGTGAAGTTTCAGATTACTTTGTTAAAGATATTAAAGATTTTTTTGATATTGGTGATGAAATTGAAGTTGAAATTATTAATTTTGATTCAGTTAGAAAACATCTTAAATTAAGTTATAAAAATCTTCATCCGGAATTATTAAAAAAAGATGATGATATTGAAATTCAAGAAATTAAAAAAGCTTTTCAAGATTTAAACAATCAACAAAATAAAACAGAAAATACTGAAAATATTATTAAATCAAATGAAAATGAATAAATTAATATAAAAAATAGTCATATTAATACTATTTTTTTCATTTTATTTATTTTTCTTT
>NZ_RXFZ02000319.1:0-677 GCF_044714365.1 Spiroplasma sp. hy2 | reverse complement strand
TARTGTTTTAAAATTTTATAATTATGATTGAACTATTAATTTAGCCAATATTATTGCTCGTCATCAAATGCGATTAGTAAATGGTAAAGATATTTTATTTAAATCACATAGAGAAGATATATTACAAAAATTAAATTGATGATATGAAACTTATAAAATAAAAGAAAAATTAGATAAAAATGAATTAACAGCAAGTTTAATGGGTAAAACTATTTTTGGTTTATTAGAAACTAGTGATGGCAATATTGATTTATGAATTAACCCATTTAACTTTACATCTCGTGTAAGTAAAATAAATGAAATTGAACAAGGTGCTGATATTTGATTAAATTATCATCAATCAGATAGTGGTTTTATTTTAAATTTAATTTGTACCAAAGATAAAATAATTATTAAAGGTTGACCTAAAAATAATGAAGTAGTTGTTGGTCAAAGTAAAACACAAATTAAAGATGATGTTAGACCTGTTTTAGTACAAGAATTTAAAAATAAATTAGGTATTGTCCCTTTTTGAGAAATGATAAATGAACCTAATCCATTATTTTTATCTACATCAACTACATTAAACCCATGACCTACAATGGCAAATTGTTATAAATTACAATTTGATTTAGAAGATAGTTTTAATATTAAATCAAAAGAAAGATATGCAAATCGTACGCATTGATATGGGWKAT
>NZ_RXFZ02000318.1:0-684 GCF_044714365.1 Spiroplasma sp. hy2 | reverse complement strand
ACAATATATCTTTTTAAACTTTCAGGATTACATGTATTAATTGTTATTTTATTTTGATAACCACGAATAGCAAATTCTAAATCACTTAAATCTTTTTGTTGAAATTGGTCACATTCTTCTCTTCAATCAATTACTAATTTATATTTATTTAAATCAGCAAAGGCTTTTAATTTTTCTTTCCGACTTGGTGAATGTAAACCTTTACAATATATTTTGCTCCCATTTGATAAAGTAAAAGTAAAATTTGATAAATTAATAGTATAAGGTATATTATTTTCATCTAACATATTTCATATATTTTGAAATACACTATCTTTTAAATCTTTACTCCAATACATACTAGCAATGATACAAATTGGTTCTTTAATCAATAAACTAATTTTTAATAATTCACCAAACATTTTAATATTTGAAATAGTTTTACCACTATATCGTGTTCCAATTTGATTAATTTCATTAACTAACTCATATTTCTTAGCAAAGGGATATTTATTACCAACATTACTATTTTGTAATAACCAATAAGGAGTTTCTAACAAATAAGTAAAATGATTAAGCATTATTATCACTTTCTTTTTTAATATCTCTAATATCAGTTTGTAAATTAACTATTATTGGTTGTTGATTATTTAAATTTAATTCTTTTTCAAGTTCTTTTTCTTGCAGTGAATATTTATAATTAAA
>NZ_RXFZ02000317.1:0-689 GCF_044714365.1 Spiroplasma sp. hy2 | reverse complement strand
TATATGTTTTCAATTCAAGCATTATATAAAGGTAATTTTGAAATTATCTTTTATGCTGATAACCCATATACAAATAATGAAGAAGATTATTTACGATTATCAGTATGGAGTTTCAGAGGTAAAACAAAAAGTGTTTTAAATAATTATTTACGCGATATGACAACTAATTATAAAACTAGTTTCTTATTACCACACGACTATGAAATACCAACATTTAATTACCCACAATATGTTCTACCACCAGTACCATATAACTATAAACCTTATACCAAAGATATTATGCCTTCTGATGTAGTTCAACCATTAAAAACTAAAATTATAGCACCAGCACAATGCAAACGAGCTTCTTCTGATACTCCTAATAGTTTTATTAATTTATTTTCTGATGAATTTAATWATGCYTATTATGAAGTTGAAATTGATTTAAAACAAATTAACCCAACAATTCAAAGTATTAGTAAATTCCAAGATGCTTATAAAACAATAGAAATAAGTAATTTAGATAATTTACAGATTGAATGTGGACCGCCTGAAATAGAGAATTTTATTCCTAATAGAAATATTAATTTAAATGGTGGTCGTAATACTTGTTATGCTGATTTTGGTTCATTAGCAAATATAACTTTAAAAGAAAGCGGTCGTTCACAAACTGATAAGATTAATTTTGATAATACAATAACTTTATATAW
>NZ_RXFZ02000316.1:0-688 GCF_044714365.1 Spiroplasma sp. hy2 | reverse complement strand
AAAWAAAAATGCTGGACTTAGATACTATCATTTATGAAATGAAATTATTTTTGAATTAAAAGATGTTTTAAAAGAAAAAAATATAACATTTGAAGAATTTAAAAAAAAATATAGAAAAATTAATCAATTGTTTTATAATTGAAATTATATTGGAAGAATCAGACATAAATTTATTTGTAAATTATTGTTTAAACTGTTTAAAAATGAAATACCAAAATTAAACTTATAAAGCATTAATAATTTTTCATATTTCAAAAAATAAAAATTAGAAAGTAGATAAAATAACTATGAAAAAAATAGAAAATAAAGACACAATCAATCATAATTTAATGATTGTTGATGTTGATTTACAAAAATGTTTGAATTGTAGTTTTACGATTCAAAAAATCAATGATGAATGATTTACTATCAACACAGGAAATAACAACTGCTGTAAATAATAACTTGGTGTTATAATTTGTTTACCAAGATATTTTTATCTTTGGTATTAGTTAAATTCCTATGCTACTAAATATCAACTATATAAATATTAACCTTTACATTTTTATCTCATCTTAGCAAAATAAAAAAACATAATCTAAATCTTTAATTTTGTCGAAAACTCTTGATAAATATAAAATATACCTAAAATTAGGTATATTTTTAATATATGGAGGTAAATAATTAATGAAAAAAGTAATTACAGAAW
>NZ_RXFZ02000315.1:0-692 GCF_044714365.1 Spiroplasma sp. hy2 | reverse complement strand
TTTATTTCTTCACCTTTATATTTTTGTACTATTTTTAAACTACCTTGTCATTGTGCAATCGTACTTTCCATATTATCAAATATGCGTGAATAACTACCATAATCACTTGGTTTAGCATTATTAGGTTTTCAACCTGTTTCTGTATCAGGTATATATGAACTATAAACATTAAAAGGAAATACCATTCAATGTCTATTATCTCTTATGTTTTCTCTAATATCTATTAAAGTATCATGGGCTTGTCTTCTTAATTCTTCCATAACCCCGGGGTTAATTCTACTCATTTTTTAATTCTCCTTAATTTCTGTTCTACCTTGTAAGGCATTTTGATTATTACCAGTTTCATCATATTCTAGTAATTTATTATTATGTTCTATTTCTTTTGCCTGCATTTTATCTTGTCATTTTTCTATTTTTTCAAAATATTTGGTTGCTTCTAATTCATCAATATTATCATATTCAGTAATTGCTCTTATTGGCTCCATTGTGCCATTATCTAATCTAGCAGTAATTAATTCATTTTGTCGCATTTGGTCTACTAAACTAGCACTAATAAAATCAAATCCATAAGGTCTTTCACCATTTCCATCTCATAAACCATAATATTTTAAAACTGTATCAAACATTTTAGTATAATATTGCTTACGATATGCTTGTAAATATGCTTGTTTTTCTAAATCTTTTGTTTTART
>NZ_RXFZ02000314.1:0-693 GCF_044714365.1 Spiroplasma sp. hy2 | reverse complement strand
AATAAAAGAAAGGATGGATTTTTCTGAAAAAACATATTTTATTAAGTGTAAAAGATACTATCTAACGATTAATCCAATAAATATAAGTATTTTTTACAAAATAAAAAGCACTTTATTCTTTTTCAATAAAGTGCTACATTTGCATTTACAATTTACAATATGAAAAATAAATATTGTTACATTTATATTTTTCTTAAATTATTCTAGCCTTTCCTTTTGTGCTAAAATTTGTATTTTGTGGCAATATTTAAATCTAAAATAATCTTAAAGTTTGTTTTTCATACGTTTTTAAAAATTACTTGAAGTTTCTTATAGGCTGTTCATTTTTCTTCAATTAATTTTTTTATTTGTCTAAAACAAAAAAATTACTTTTAAAATCTTGCAATTTCAAAAATGTATGTTATTATTAAAAATGTCTTAAGTAGACAAATAAGTAAATCAAAATAAGAAAATTGGACATGTTAGGTAATCTTTATTTTTTAATAAAATAAAGCAACGAACACAGATAAATGTATTAAATACCTAAATGGCCTTTAAAATTAATAAAATATCTCAAAAAATATAAAAAATAGGACTAAAGTCTTATTTTTTATATTAGACTTCTTGCATAACCTAGTTATTTTAAAATTCCTATAAAATATATTTAAAATAGAAATTATAGGAATCTAAAATTATGAAATTTGATAAATTTWA
>NZ_RXFZ02000313.1:0-695 GCF_044714365.1 Spiroplasma sp. hy2 | reverse complement strand
CCAATATTTAAACCACGGTCATTAAATACAGTATAAAAATTATAATAATCATTAATATTTAATTTATCTGCATCTTCATCTAAAATTAATAAAGTATATTGTCTTTCGGTTGATTGCTGAGTAAATACTTGTTCAAATTTAGCATCTCCAAATTGAATAGAACTTCTATCATCAATCATATAAGCATCTCAATATTTACCAACTTTGACTTCTTTTGTATAAAAGTTATCTGCTTTATTATCATTAATAAAATAATTTAATTTATATTTATTTAAGTATTCTAACATTCTATTAATATCATAAATGTTTTCACCATCAATTAATTTTCAATAATAATTAATATTTTCACCTTTTAATTTTATCGCAAAAGGTGTTTCATTATTTACTCATATAGTTGAGTTAACTGGTTGTTTATTAAAATCATCAATAGTTAATATATTAATTTCTTCACCTTTATATTTTTGAACTATTTTTAAACTACCTTGTCATTGTGCAATAGTACTTTCCATATTATCAAATATTCTTGTATAACTACCATAATCACTTGGTTTAGCATTATTTGGTTTTCAACCAGTTTCTGTATCAGGTATATATGAACTATAAATATTAAAAGGAAATACCATTCAATGTCTATTATCTCGTATGTTTTCTCTAATATCTATTAAAGTATCATGGGCTTGTCTTCTTAATTCTWC
>NZ_RXFZ02000312.1:0-690 GCF_044714365.1 Spiroplasma sp. hy2 | reverse complement strand
ATTTTCTTTACAATATTCATCAAATTTTGTTAATTTTTGCTTTATTTTTGTTAAATTTGCAATTATTCATCACTTTTTATCTACTTTTGCCATCTTTTTTACCTCTTTTTGTCATCACCATTCTACAAAAAAATATAAAAAAGTAAAATAAATTAAAAAAAGAATTTTTCAAGTCTCTATTTTTAGTAATTTTTAAACAAGCGATTAAGGGCTAGTAAATTCTACTTATATTAAATTACATGACTATTCTACCATCATTTAACAGATTGTCAACAAAATTTTAATTTTTATTGTATAACTATTTTAATAGAAAGGGCTAGGTTGTCTTATGAAAAAAGAAAAGAAAAAATTTAAACATTTTAATTTAGTAGAAAGACATGATTTAAAAGAATATTTAGAATCCGAAAAATTTAAAAAGAAAAATGGTACACCTAATTATTCTAAAATAGGAAAAGTAATGAATAAAAGTCGTAATACTATTAGATTAGAGGCTAAAAGACTTAAAGAAGAATACGATCCTAAAAAAGCAAATGATGATTATAAAAATAAAAGAAAAAAATCTATAAAATATACTAAAATTAGAAAAAAAGTTGTAAATCACATAAGAAAAATTTTAAGTAAAAGACGCTATTCACCGATGTTAATTATCTTTGAATATGAAAAAAAGTATAATGAAAAGTTTCCATTWYY
>NZ_RXFZ02000311.1:0-707 GCF_044714365.1 Spiroplasma sp. hy2 | reverse complement strand
AWARRNNTCTAATAAAACTTCTTTCATTCGACTTGAATACTGGCTGCAATGAAAACAAGCTAAAAAAGGTTTAATTTTATTAACATTTGTTTGTAAAATTTGATAAGCTGACAAATGTAAGAGTTTAAAAGCTTCCATCAAAAAAACATTATTAATTTCTGCTATTTGTTTTAATTCAATTAATTCATGTGCAAAAAAAGTTGCCGGTTTTTCAACTAAAACATGCTTTTATTGTTGCAAAAAATACTTTGCTTGTTGATAATGCAAACCATTTGGTGAAGCAATATAAATAATATCAATATAATCTAACATATCTTCAAAATTATCTACAATATGGACTAATAAATTATTTTTTGAAGCAAAAAATTTAGCTTTTTCTAAACTACGTGAATAAAGAGAAGTAATTTTAACTCCTTGTACATCACGACAAGCATCAATAAATTCACTCACAATATTACCTGTACCAATGGTTCCAATCTTTAACATAAAAGCACCTCACTATGTACCTTTCATTTTTGTTAAGTGTTGGTAAATTAGTTATTTCATATCAACATTAAAAATAATTGGTCGTATAAATAAAATAAGGGTTTTGGAAAAAACTCGGAAATTGAATAAGAATAATAATTAAACCATTTACTAAAATGGTTTTTTTATTTGTAAAACCAAAATTATTAATTGATTCAGAGAAAGGGCAATATCTTAAATAT
>NZ_RXFZ02000310.1:0-712 GCF_044714365.1 Spiroplasma sp. hy2 | reverse complement strand
CCTGAAAGTTTAAAAAGATATATTGTTGGTTATTGTAATGAATTATTACCTTTTAATGAAGAAATAATGCGTAGTAAATATGAACAAATAAAATATATTGAAAAATGAAATATGAAGATTATTATTCATTATTCTAGTTGAAGATTAAATTATGAATTACCACAAGATAAAGTTAATGAACAATTAAGATTAGAACAATTAGATATTGAAAGAGCAAGAGTTTGGAGTTGAGGTTTACCAGGTAATACCAGTGGTTCAATCTTTGCAAGATATATTGATATTATGCAAGCAACAGATATTATTCAACCAACTAAGTTATTAGGTGGTGTTGACTTAGCAAACTCTACTAGTCCAAAAGGACATACAACAGCAGCGAGTTTTTGAATATATAATTCATTTGATAAGAAAGCATATAAAGTAGCAGAATATACTCATTCAAATGCTACTCAACAATTTAAAACTGAATTAGAACAAGTTAAAGATATTTTAGAGTTTTACAATAATCAAGTAAATCAATATTTTAATTTAATACAGCAAGGTATTAGTATAAATGTTGATGATAGTGCATATTCAACATTACAAAGTTTAAACCGAGAGAAATATAATTATACTTTTGGTCAATATATGACATTTAAACCAGCACAAAAGCAGAAATTTAAAATAAGACATCGTATAGAAGCGTTTACAATGTTAATAAATACTAATCAAATAA
>NZ_RXFZ02000309.1:0-713 GCF_044714365.1 Spiroplasma sp. hy2 | reverse complement strand
WAAAANNTTTATCAAATTTCATAATTTTAGATTCCTATAATTTCTATTTTAAATATATTTTATAGGAATTTTAAAATAACTAGGTTATGCAAGAAGTCTAATATATAAAAATTCGGTAAGACAAAAAAAGTAAATCACATAAATCCTTCTTATTTTCTTACAAATCGTTTTTTTATTACCCTAAGGCAAATGTTTTACAATTTCATTATAAAAAAATTGATATAATTTACCTGTTAAGGTAATGAATGATAAATTTTACAACTTAGAAAGGGTAAAAAACTATGTTATTTTTAACAAATATAACAAAATCAAAAGAAATTTGAAACAAAATTATTTCAATTGGAATGCCATCAACAATTGCTGTTATCGTAATTATTTTATTATGTTTAATTATTAAATATCTTAAAATTAAACGAATTATTTATACAATTATTTTATTAGTAATTATTGCTTTAATTTGTATTGCAATTTGATATTTTAAAGATGATATCTTAGGAATTGTTTCAGAATATATTAAAATTGAAAACATAAAAACATTATAAAGCTAATAAAATAAAAATAAATTTATAAAAAGACTGATTTCAATCAGTCTTTTTATAAAAATTCCTATAATAGACTTCTTGCATAACCTAGTTATTTTAAAATTCCTATAAAATATATTTAAAATAGAAATTATAGGAATCTAAAATTATGAAATTTGATAAATTTGATWA
>NZ_RXFZ02000308.1:0-709 GCF_044714365.1 Spiroplasma sp. hy2 | reverse complement strand
AATCAAAAGGAAAAGGTTATTTACCATTTGAAATATTTAGAGAACAAGGAAACGACAAAGTTGGTGCTATATTTGGTGCAAATGCTACTAGTTTAGGTTTTACAACTCTATTAACAGATAAATTAAAAGGTACTGTTTTAACTAAGGGTGGTAAACCAACAAGTGAATTAGTTTATTCAACTTATAATTTAAAACAATTAAATGAAAAAACTAATCGAGTTTATTTAATTAATGAACAAACCAAAGCAGTAGATGCTCAAACACCAGTTAGTGATAGTGAAAAAGATAATGATTGCGAATTCTTACAAACACCAGATGGAACAAATTGTAGTTATATAATTGATATGTTTTCAATTCAAGCATTATATAAAGGTAATTTTGAAATTATCTTTTATGCAGATAACCCATATACAAATAATGAAGAAGATTATTTACGCTTATCAGTATGAAGTTTCAGAGGTAAAACAAAAAGTACATTAAATAATTACTTACGCGATATGAC
Source organism: Spiroplasma sp. hy2 (assembly GCF_044714365.1). Lineage (NCBI taxonomy): Bacteria > Bacillati > Mycoplasmatota > Mollicutes > Entomoplasmatales > Spiroplasmataceae > Spiroplasma > Spiroplasma sp. hy2. The sequence goes on along the minus strand of NZ_RXFZ02000308.1, from coordinate 207 downwards.
AACTAATTATAAAACTAGTTTTCTATTACCACATGACTATGAAATACCAACATTTAATTACCCACTATATGTTCTGCCACCAGTACCATATAACTATAAGCCTTATACAAAGGATATTATTCTTGCTAATGCAAAATTGCCTATTAATTTTAATTTTACAGTACAACCTCAGTGTAAATCTACATTAAGTAGTTGGCTTGATTTATA
>NZ_RXFZ02000307.1:0-721 GCF_044714365.1 Spiroplasma sp. hy2 | reverse complement strand
WATAAAATCAAATTTATCAAATTTCATAATTTTAAATTCCTATAATTTCTATTTTAAATATATTTTATAGGAATTTTAAAATAACTAGGTTATGCAAGAAGTCTAATCTAACATTTCGGTTGTAGGATCAACTTGATAACTACGAAAATCATATAATCGACCAGAAAAATTAACATTATGACCATGGGTTAAGTGACCACCTGCTGCTAAATCCATTGCTAAAATAGTATCACGTGGTTGTAGCAAAGCATAATAAGCAGCAGCATTTGCTTGACTACCTGAATGTGCTTGAACATTAGCATGTTCAGCTTGAAATAACTCCTTAACCTTATCAATTGCTAATTGTTCAACTTGATCAACATATTCACATCCTCCATAATATCGGTGAAATGGATATCCTTCAGCATACTTATTAGTTAAAATTGAGCCTGTAATAGCTAAAATTGCCTCACTAACATAATTTTCTGACGCAATCAATTCAACATGATTTTGTTGACGTTTTAATTCCAAATCAATTAATTTTTTAATTTGTGAATTCACTTTCATTATTTTCATCTCCATTCTATAACTTCTAATATCATTATATAGAGATAAATAAAAATAACTTCAATAAAAGTCTTTAATTTTGTCGAAAACTCTTGATATTTATAAAATATACCTAAAATTAGGTATATTTTTAATATATGGAGGTAAATAATTAATGAAAAAAATAATTACAKAA
>NZ_RXFZ02000306.1:0-731 GCF_044714365.1 Spiroplasma sp. hy2 | reverse complement strand
AAWATTTAAAGCAAAATCATAATCTTACACAAAATTAGTTTTCAAATTGTCATATTGATGATTTTTTTTATTTCATCAAGAGTTTTCGACAAAATTAAAGTTAATTTACCATTTGTAATTTCATCAGATATGGTAAAATCATAATAGGAGCATAAAGCGGGGGTAGGATGGATAGTAATATTAAAGTTTTAGTTGATGAATTAACTAAACTATATCATCGTTATCAAACAGAATCACTGCGTAATGATATTATGACTTGCTTAGATATTTTAAAATATTATGATTTTAATGACAAAAATAATCAAATTTTTATTGGTTATGTCGTATGAGTTTTGTTTATTGTAACAGTAAAGGTTGAAGAAAATATTGATTTAACAACGGATTTATCAAATTTAGTTGCTAAAGCATATACAACTGGTAACCATCGTAATATTTTTCGTCGCAAAAAGTCAAAAAATACTAATGATTTTGAAAAAGAAGTTGAGTTTTATATTAAACGAAATTATTTTGATGATGAATATGAGCGTTTACAACGATTACTTTTAAAAAGGAACGCCAAACTAATTGGCCCCGTAAATGATTCTTTAGCAGGCTTTAAATTATGAAAAAATATTAACTAATGCTATTCAATAGACTTCTTGCATAACCTAGTTATTTTAAAATTCCTATAAAATATATTTAAAATAGAAATTATAGGAATCTAAAATTATGAAATTTGATAAATTTGATTA
>NZ_RXFZ02000305.1:0-731 GCF_044714365.1 Spiroplasma sp. hy2 | reverse complement strand
WWATNNTTTTAAATAAAAGACATAATTAATTAAAATTATAATTTGCTATTAGTATCTTTTTAAAAATATTTACAATTATTTTAATAGGTTATGCAAGAAGTCTAATGTTCTACATTTTGTAGTTGTTTGTAAATTTGTTACGCCGTGTATATACACCTCTTCATCCGCACCATTTCAGGTCAAAACGTTCAGTTTTTAAAATAAATTTACTTGCACCTTGAAGAGTCTAATGCTATACGCAAATTTATTTATAAAGTGTTCATCTCAATATTTATTGTGGTTTGATGTTGACCTTGCACTTATCACCACTATCGCTTAGTTATAATGAACCAGCGCCGATTTACATTTTTCCTCATACACTATTTCAGTACCTGCCTCGGCCGGCTGTGGAAAATGAATTATAAACAATTCATTTAGTACTTAGTTATTAACAAATAACCGTTCCACCCTACATTAAGTTGTTTTATAAAATTTAAGTTTTAAAAACCCAGTTTCTCAATCAAATATAATTTTTGAATTTTCTAGTTTTTGATAAAATTGCTTTTGCTTTCAATTTTTAGTTTGATTTAATAAATCTTTGTGTTTTTCACAAGTTCATAAAACTTTATTTGATAAAAATTCTCTTTAATTTTGTCGAAAACTCTTGATATTTATAAAATATACCTAAAATTAGGTATATTTTTAATATATGGAGGTAAATAATTAATGAAAAAAATAATTACAGAATDWAT
>NZ_RXFZ02000304.1:0-733 GCF_044714365.1 Spiroplasma sp. hy2 | reverse complement strand
WKTATWWTAAATTTAAAGCAAAATCATAATCTTACACAAAATTAGTTTTCAAATTGTCATATTGATGATTTTTTTTATTTCATCAAGAGTTTTCGACAAAATTAAAGAAATTATTTATTAGAAAATAAGCAATCTGGGCTCGCGGAAATTTTTATATTTTACAAACTTGTAAGTCATTTTATCACAAAATTTCAGAAAATCAACCGCTCGCCCAAAAAATATATTGATTATTTTTTTTAAAATAGGAGTTTTTTCTTTTTATAAAATTGTCGTCTGTAGCACATCGAACGTTATTTTTGTTTAGTAGAAGGTAAGGAAAATGATATAAATTCGTAATTTTATTAAATACTCACACTAATAAGTGTAATAATACATAAATAAGTATTAAGATGCTTATAAGAAAGGAAATAAAATGAAAATTATTACAATAGGAGCATTAAAAGGTGGGGTTGGAAAAACAAATTTTACTTTTAATTTAGCAGGTTATTTATCAATAAAAGAAAATAAGAAAACATTATTAATTGATTTAGACCCACAAGGCAATTTAACTCAATGTGTTCAAATGGATATAATTGAACCGTTAGCTATGAATATGTTTTTAAATCAAGAAAAAAAATATTAAAGAATAGACTTCTTGCATAACCTAGTTATTTTAAAATTCCTATAAAATATATTTAAAATAGAAATTATAAGAATCTAAAATTATGAAATTTGATAAATTTGATTTTATTAA
>NZ_RXFZ02000303.1:0-742 GCF_044714365.1 Spiroplasma sp. hy2 | reverse complement strand
TTWTNNCATTCTTCTATTCAATCTTGCGTATCATCATTATCACAATTAAACATTAAACCTTGTCCAATAGTTAACGGAGCCGCTTTTCTATTAGCAATAATTCAAGGAATATCAATATAATATTTTTGTTCTTGTAATATTTTATATTTTCCTGTTTCTAAATAACTTAAATATTCAGGTTGTTTATTTATTTCTTTAAAATATATTTCATTATTCATTTTTACACCTCTTTTTGTCATCACCCATTATATAATCACCATAAGGAGAGTGTCAAAAAATGTGAAAGTTATTAACATTAATTACTAGTATTTTAGAAAACCCAAAAATAGCAATAAGAATTATAAAATTATTAGAAAAATATGGTAATTCTAAAATAAAAGCAATTTTGCAAAGTATTAAAGATATTGAACATCAATTAGCACAAATTCAATATTATTTAAACCCTAATATATTAAGTGATTTATTAGCAAAAATACCTAAAAGTTTAGAAATACAATTATTTAAAGATATTAGTTTCTTAGATAAAAATAAATATAAAGAAATTGTAAAATCATTAACACCATCGGAAAGTAATTGAACTATATTATCTAGTAGTTGATGTAAAAAGGGATTTTTTCAAATAACTAATAAACAAAAATTAATAGGTACTTTTGTGGTATTTACATTTTTACAAAATAAATTTTATTAATATTTTAAATAAGGAGTTGAAATTATGCAAACAAAACAATATTTTGTTTTTTGK
>NZ_RXFZ02000302.1:0-751 GCF_044714365.1 Spiroplasma sp. hy2 | reverse complement strand
CATAATTTAATTCCTCCTAATTTTGTTTCCCTAATGCTCAATGTTCATCAGTCATATCTTCAAATGATACTGAATAACTTTTAAACATTAATTCTTGTAATTTGTTTTCTTGATTGCATTTTGAGCAATATCCTCAATATTTTTGTTTAAGACAAATTTTATTTAACTTTTTCATATTTACCTCCTAAATTATTTTTCCTATTTTTTAACTCGCTGGCACTCACTACCAAGTTAAAGTGCCAAAGCGAGAATTAGTTATATAAGTATTGTATTTATCTATTTTATTTACTACGCCATCCGCTTCGCTGTGGGTGAGCGGTGGTGGTATGTTGTTAGTTAAATAATCGACAGTTGTTTTTTGTTTTTGTAGCCAGAGAGTTTTCTCTCTCTTCACCCGCACCATTTCAGGTCAAAGCGTTCAGTTTTTAAAATAAATCTACTTGCACCTTGAAGAGCCTAATGCTGACTTTGTGGTTTTTAAACCGCTGTCACTTCTAAGAAGTAATATCTATCGCAAATTTATTTATAAAGTGACCATCTCTTTTGTTTATTGTGGTTCGATGTTGACCGCGCACTTATCACCACTATCGTTTGTTAAAGCGTCTATTATTTCCGGACTGATTACCGCTGGGCTAGACCGCCTCCTGTGGAATAAAAACACTTAGTTATTTAAAATAACCGTTCCACTCTGCATTAAGTTGTTTTATAAAATCAAAGTTTTAAAAAACCAGTTTTATAATCAAAGATAATT
>NZ_RXFZ02000301.1:0-752 GCF_044714365.1 Spiroplasma sp. hy2 | reverse complement strand
TTTTTTTGATATGCCTGTTATTGGTCGACCAATTATTAAAGGTCAATTTAATAAAAAAGTTATGAATTCACGAGATTTATTAATGTATAACATGTATCCTTGTCCACCTGATAAAATCAATACTTATGCATCACCCGAAGTAAGTTGATATAACATTCAAGGTATTCAACCAACTATGATAACTGGTTATGAAGATTGAAAAAAAGATATGGAAAGTAGATATGATTTTTGAAAACAGAAAAATAGTGAGGGCATTGTTATAACCGATAAAGCTAGTTCAACAGCAACTAATCCTACGGTTGGCACAACTATTCATAAAGAAGATAATAACTCTAAATTTTATTGGTCTAAAAATTGAATGATTACTTTACCAAACAAAATAAAAGTAAATAATGAAAATGTTAATAATATAATTAGTACCCAAGCATCATCATATTTTAGAAGAAAAGATGAATTTGGTAATACAGTTGGTCAAGTTCAAATTGAATATAATAAAATGGGTAAATGTAATGTTTGAGATATTTTAAATATGAATAATTTTATTAATCGTCAAATTACAGTATTACCTTTAAACTATACGCAAAAATTAGTTTTTAATCCTTTTACTATACCAGGCGGAGTTGGTAAATTCTTAAATTTTATTTCGTTTGGTATTCCATGAGGATGAGTAATTAACCAAGATGAAAAAACTTGACCTAATTTTCAATGACTTAATGGTTTTATGAGTGCTAATATTTATAGTTTTTATAATK
>NZ_RXFZ02000300.1:0-756 GCF_044714365.1 Spiroplasma sp. hy2 | reverse complement strand
TAARTCATTATCATGGTTTGGGTTTCACTAATATTCAAAATTATTTAAAGCTCTGAAAATGAAAATACCAACACAAAGGTTTAACACCAAACCAACAATCAACGGTAAGGAGAGCGTGGTTTTATTTTATCAAGAGGGCAACAACTATTAGTAATTGCACGAATGTTTTTACGAAATCCTGAAATTTTAATTCTTGATGAAGCAACAAGTGCTTTAGATAATATTGTTGAAAAAGAAATTCAAGCGGAATTAGATAACCTAATGAAAGGTAGAACAACAATTATTATTGCTCATCGTTTAAGTACCATTAAGAATGTTGATCAAATTTTAGTTTTAGAAAAAGGAAATGGGGTTGTTCAAAGTGGAACCTTTGATGAACTAAAAAAAGTTGAAGGACGTTTTAAATGATTATACGAAGCTGGTTTAATGACATAAAATAAGTAACACAAAACAATTGTTTTGTGTTTTTATTAACAAATTTGTTTTTTAAATTATGATATTATTAAACCATAATCATTGAGGGCTTGGTATTTATGGCAAAAAAAGAACCAACAATTTAATAGACTTCTTGCATAACYTATTAAATTAATTTTAAATACATCTTCTATGCTATCTATAATAATTGCAAATTATAAATTGAAGCAATTAAATTAAATCTTAAACTAAATCGTTTTCTATGATTACGATATTTTTCTGTAATAATTTTAAATTTTTTAAGAATAGCAAAAATATTTTCAATAATAATTCTCATTTTTG
>NZ_RXFZ02000299.1:0-761 GCF_044714365.1 Spiroplasma sp. hy2 | reverse complement strand
AAAAAGTTGGTATTAATATTATTAAAGATAAATTATTGGTAAAAGATATTGAAGTAATTGGAATTGATGATGATTTTGTAGAAAATGCTAATCAATATGAATTAATACAACTAATTAAATATTTAATTGTTGATGAAAAGTTAGTTAAAAACACAATTAAAGCACAATGAGATACAAATACAGAAAATAAAGTAATTGGTATTAAAGGTATTAAATTCAAAATAAATAAAGGAGACAAATAATATGGCAAATGAACTAAAACAATATATTAAAGGTGCAATTGTTAAATATGAATTAAAAGTTAATGAAAAATATTTAAAAGAAAATATTTTAGCACTTGAAGAATTGAAAATGAAAAATGGACAAAGTTATATGTCATTAGTTTCTAATGCTGATAATGCTAAAATCACAGCATTAGGAATTATTAAATTAAGTAATAAAGGTTTAATATTTGGAAAAGATTTTAATATTATTCCATTTAAAAATAAATTAACAACTATTATTGATAGTAAAGTTTATTGTAAAAGAATTGAAGAAGCAGGATATAGTCCAAGAAAATCAATTATATTTAAAAGTGAAAAATTTGAATGGGATGCTATAAATTCTTGCCCAAAAATTCATGAGATTAATTTTAATGCAAATACTATAGAWAAATCTTGATGAAATAAAAAAAATCATCAATATGACAATTTGAAAACTAATTTTGTGTAAGATTATACTTTTGCTTTAAATTTTTTAAACGTTAAAATATAATACCGTTK
>NZ_RXFZ02000298.1:0-767 GCF_044714365.1 Spiroplasma sp. hy2 | reverse complement strand
AMAACTTTTTGATACCCTCTTTAAGTTGTTTACACATTTATTAAATATCTTAGAAATCTTTACAAAGTGTACCTGTTTTTCTCCTAATTTAAGGTGTTGTCCTTTCTCTGTTTCAGTTAATTAATTTGCTAATAAAAAAACTTAATAAAAGAAAGGAGTAAGTAATGAAAATTAATAAGCAACAACAAATTTGCGATATTGATAACTGCTATAAAGCAATATCATTCATTACGGAAGAATTTGTATCAAATAAAGTTTTATGAACTTGTGAAAAACACAAAGATTTATTAAGTCGCATAAAAGATAAAAACCAAAAGCAATTTTATCAAAAACTAGAAAATTCAAAAATTATCTTTGATTATGAAACTGGGTTTTTAAAACTTAAATTTTATAAAACAACTTAATGCAGWGTGGGACGGTTATTTTAAATAACTAAGTGCTTTTATTCCACATAGGCGGTCTAGCCCAGCGGTAATCAGTCCGGAAATAATAGACGCTTTAACAAGCGATAGTCGTGTTAAGTGCGAGGTCAACATCGAACGACAATAACAATTGAGATGGTCACTTTATAAATAAATTTGCGATAGATATTACTTCTTAGAAGTGGCGGTGGTTTAATAAACCACAAAGCCAGCATTAGGCTCTTCAAAATGCGAGTGAATTTATTTTAAAAACTGAACGTTTTGACCTGAAATGGTGCGGGTGAAGAGAGAGAAAACTCTCTGGCTCCAAAAAGAAAAAACAACTGTCTATTATTAAACAAACAH
>NZ_RXFZ02000297.1:0-774 GCF_044714365.1 Spiroplasma sp. hy2 | reverse complement strand
TAATCAAATTTATCAAATTTCATAATTTTAGATTCCTATAATTTCTATTTTAAATATATTTTATAGGAATTTTAAAATAACTAGGTTATGCAAGAAGTCTAATGAATGCTTTGGGAAGTGCTATTAAAAATATTCAATCTTTTCTTACCAATGGTTTTAGTAATATTTTCACAAGACAAATTAGTACTATAACCAAAACTGCTGATTCAATGGAGTTAACATCATTATTGTCATCATCAACAGGTGAATTAACAGCTGTTGAAACTTTAACAGCAGAAATAGAAACCGAGGGAGTAGTGACTGCACTTGGTGAAGGGACTATGCTTGGAGCAGAAGCGGCAGCAACTGCGCTTGGAGAGGGAACAATACTGGGGACAGAAGCAGCAGTTAGTGCTAGTTTAGCACCAGAAACATTAGGACTTTCAATTGTTATTGGTGGCTTAATAATGGCTGGAACATCTTTAAACTTAATATATTTTATTGCTAATTTAACCTTTAAAACGCGTCATAATAGTCATTTTTCAAGATAAAATTTTGTAAATAATTCATAATTTTGCTTGCATATATTATATATAATTATATATACTGAAGGTAAATCTTGATAAAGAATTTCAATAAATAGTTTCAAGATAAGAAAAGGAGAAAAACAGTAATGAAAAAATTGCTAAGTTTATTAAGCGTATTAGCAATTAGTGGAAGTGCAGTACCAACAACAATTGCCGCCAGCCCTTATCAAAAAAAACAAAGTATAAGAGTAAAAAGAGAAACAAAAAT
>NZ_RXFZ02000296.1:0-793 GCF_044714365.1 Spiroplasma sp. hy2 | reverse complement strand
ATTAAATCAAAAGAAAGATGAGCAAATCGTACGCATTGATATGGAATACTAAGTGATGATTTAATGACTGCTTATAACAAAGGTAATAAAAAAGTATTACAAGATGCTTTTGATGATATTTTTATTCAATCAGGTCAATCAACAGTAGATGGTCAATTATCCCAATCTTTACAAGTAGTACAAGGTACACCAACCTTAGAAACATATACAGAAGACCAAAAAGCGATTATTGAACAAGTATATATAGCATGTAATTTTTCTAGTCCTTTTGGTGATGCATCAGATAGTGAAGAAAATAAAACACAACATTAATAAAAAAAACAAAAGACTTAGAAAAACAAGCATATTTACAAGCATATCGTAAGCAATATTATACAAAAATGTTTGATACTGTTTTAAAATATTATGGTTTATGAGATGGTGTTGGTGAACGAGAATATGGTTTTGATTTTGTTAGTGCTAGTTTAGTTGACCAAATGCGACAAAATGAATTAATTACTGCTAGATTAGATAATGGCACAATGGAACCAATAAGAGCAATTACTGAATATGAAAATATTGATGAATTAGAAGCAGCAAAATATTTAGAAAAAATAGAAGCATGACAAGATAAAATGCAAGCAAAAGAAATAGAACATAATAATAAATTAATGGAATATGATGAAACTGGTAATAATCAAAATGCCGTACAAGGTAGAACAGAAATTAAGGAGAATTAAAAAATGAGTAGAATTAACCCCGGGGTTATGGAAGAATTAAGAAGACAAGCCCATGATACTTTAATAGATATAAR
>NZ_RXFZ02000295.1:0-805 GCF_044714365.1 Spiroplasma sp. hy2 | reverse complement strand
TAAWAAACTTCATAGTACTATGATTAAGATACGCTAGTGATAATTCTAAATATAACACTTTTGAAAATCTAATTTTTAATTTTACATCATTAGTATAATATAATTGTAAATATGTTTCTTTAATTTTATCATTAACTTTATTAGATAATGATGTTATTTGTAATAAAAATAATAAAGTAGCACCATAAGCTTCATAAGTACTTTCATACAAATCTTTTGTTAAATTATTAGTATAAGCAGTAACAAAAGTTTGAATATTATTTACTTTTATATTATAAGTATATAAAGTTATTACATTATCAAAATTAATATTATCACTTTGTGATAGACCCTCGGAACGTAAACTTACATCAGTTAATGTTTTAAAATTATTTTTACAATCGTCAACACCGCCTAAAATATTAATATTTCTATTAGAAATAAAATTTTCTATATTAGGAACTGCACATTTAACTTGTAAATTATTAAGATTACTTATTTCAATTGTTTTATAAGAACTAATAAATTTATCAATACTTTGAATTGTTGGGTCAATTTGTTTTAAATCAATTTCTACTTCATAATAACTTTCATAATAATTATTATTAAATAAATTAAAAAAATTATTTTCTCTAATTATTGAATGAGTATTAGTACATTGTGCTGGTGCTGTAACTTTAGTTTTTAATGGTTGAATTGTATTAGCATCTCAGATATCTTCTTTAATTTTGTCGAAAACTCTTGATATTTATAAAATATACCTAAAATTAGGTATATTTTTAATATATGGAGGTAAATAATTAATGAAAAAAATAATTACAGARAA
>NZ_RXFZ02000294.1:0-808 GCF_044714365.1 Spiroplasma sp. hy2 | reverse complement strand
WTWATTCTTTAACTTCATATCTTGGATGCTGTCTTTTAATTTCTTTAATTTTATTTTTTATTTTTAATCAACGCTTATCTTTTTTAAGTCAACGAAAAAATGTTTTTAAATTTTTAGGTGCTTCAATTTTTAATTTTTCGCCGTGAATTCCTTTTTTTAAATTATAAAACAAAGATAAAACACCCCCAGCGTGTTTATTACAATACTCAAAATATAAATCACAGATATTTTCACGAATATCATCGCTATATTGAAAATTAATATTGTTAGGAACTGTTGATTTTAATAATAAATTATCAAAATTATTATTTTCATATGCAATTAAAATTTTAATTGATCAATAATAAAAAGTTGAAAATTTATTTTTAAAATATTTTTTAACTAAATCTTTCAATAAAAATTTATTGTTATTAACATAATAATCATTACACAAATTAATATATGAAAATATTTTTTGTTTGATTCTTTTATAATATTTATTTTGATAATTTTTACTTAAAAAATCCTTTAATTTTGCTTGTAAATCAGTTAAATTAAAATTATTAATAATATATTTCATTAATTTATTTTAATTTTGTAGAAAACTCTTGGTATTTTAATAAAACCTTGATTTTATTAGATTTTTAGTAAAATAATTTTTTATAATCCCTATATTTTATAATGGTTTTTGATAATTATTTTTTGACTTTATCAATTATTTTCTACAAAATTAACAATTTTTTTATCAATTATTATTTAATATAATTTATATTTTTATAAAACCTTAACTTTTGTAAAAATATCACTTTTATTATGTTACCGTTTTTTT
>NZ_RXFZ02000293.1:0-812 GCF_044714365.1 Spiroplasma sp. hy2 | reverse complement strand
HAWATGGATACTATTCAACAAGTTTTAGATAATGATACTGCTAACCCTAAATGAATTGGTAAAGTTCAATATGCAACACCAACTATTTTATATCCAAAAACATGTAAGATTATTTTAGAAAAACAACCAACACAAGATGAAATTAATACTGCAAAAAGTAATCTAAATAAAACCTTTAGAGTTCCAGTTGATTATGTAATTCCATCATCAACTCCCAGCAAAATTAATATCAGTAAAATTAATAGAATAGATAAACCAACTATTCATGTTGCAGACCCAACACAAACAACACCAGAACAGTTAAAACCACAATTTAAAAATGTTGTTTTAAAAGCAGTAAAAACCATAAATAGTTCTTTAACTGAAAGTGATTTTGATTACTTTATTGAAAGTAAGGGTGAAGATTGACCGATTGATATTACAAATGATAAAGTAATTTCAGTTCAGATTGAGGGTAAAAACAACGCCACTGGTCAAACAAATCCGATTGATGTAGTAATTAAAAATTCTTAATAAATAATGAATTTATTAATATTACGAGTTTTAACTTTATTAGTATCTAATTTAGAAAATAAATCTTTAATAAGTAAATTTGTTAATTTAATTAATAAAGTTAATAAATTTGCTTCATATTATGCTAATCCATTACAAAAAATTACAAATAAAGTTGAATATATTTATAAATGATTAGATCCATTTACTTATGTAGATTTAATTAAAAAAGGTCATAAAAAAGAAATACAACAAATATTAAGTCAATTAGAAAAAGATAATAATATTAAAAATAGAGAACAATTTAAAAATGAAAATYW
>NZ_RXFZ02000292.1:0-842 GCF_044714365.1 Spiroplasma sp. hy2 | reverse complement strand
WATTAAATAAAAAGGAGAAAATTTCTTTTAAACAAATTTTCTCCAAATATTTTAATTTTATAAAATTGTAAGGTAACCTAAATATTAATACGATTTTCACCACGATATCGATTTGAGGTTGATAACGCCTTAATAATAACATAATCAGTTGTTTTAGTAATTGCAAAATGACAGGGTGAGAAATAAAATGTTGGATTTAAGATAGCAAAATAAGCCAGGCATCGTGTAAGTGAAGTGCAACAAATCAACTCAGAAAAGAGTTAATTTTTTAATGGAAAGAAAACATTATTTTATTTTGCGGTCCGTAGTAACTAAGTATGGAAAAGATAATGTTATTAATATGGTAAATAATATTGTAATTAATAATGTAAAAGAAGATGAATAAATTACCGCTAATAAATTACGCGGATAATTTATTCAATATGGTTTATTTTGAGCGTAGCGAACACGCGAAGCGTGCCGCGAAATTAGATTTTTAGGAGGAATAAGTTATGCCAGTTTGATTAACGACAATATTTAGTGTTGTTATTATATTAGGTATTTTTGCGTGAATTGGTTTATCAATTTATCAAAAAATTCGTCAAATTCAAGGAAAGAAAAAAGATAAAAAAGAAATTGAAAATAAGGAGGATAAGAAATAATGTTAGGTATGTATTTAACAACAGCGGTTAATTTTTTAGCAGCAGATACGCCTACTATTTCAGGTGGAATGGGTTCTATTTGAAGTGGTTTAGGTCAGGCAATGATGAAAGTTAAAGAAGCAATTTATGCTGTATTACCACAATTAATGACTTTTTTAGGTGATGCGTGAATTATTTTAATTCCATTTGGTATTTTTGTTA
>NZ_RXFZ02000291.1:0-847 GCF_044714365.1 Spiroplasma sp. hy2 | reverse complement strand
ATATTAAAAATATACCTAATTTTAGGTATATTTTATAAATATCAAGAGTTTTCGACAAAATTAAAGGTATATTTTATAAATATCAAGAGTTTTCGACAAAATTAAAGGTTAATTTACTATTTTTTCTAATATATTCTGGAATGTTATCTAATTCTATAACACCCAGTTTATTTTCAATTACAGGTCTTTTTTTGGTTGATTTTGTTTTATTAAAACCAGTAAAAACAGTTGAAAATATACTATGTTTTTTTATTTTATTTTTTCCTGTTTTCTTTTCATTTCACATTTTTAAATAAGTTCCATCAATTTGAATATATAAAGTATGTGGTACCTTTATTTTTTTATCAGTTTTGTTAATAAAATATTCTTTATCAATTTGTGCATTTTTCATAATATTTGAAATTGTTTTTATACAAATTTTTATATGTTCCATAGTATCTAAAATATCTTTATATCTTTTGTTCTCAGTAATAAATGATAATATTTTTTCTTTAACAGAATTATCTATTCTTTGTCATTTTTTAATTCCTAAAAGTTTATCCAAAAGAAAAATATATTCTTCTTTACCTGTTTCTGGATTAATTTTATAATATTTTCTTCTTTTAAAAGTTATTTTTCCATTTAAAATAGTTAATGTTCTTGGTTTTATTTCTTTTACTTTATAATCTTTAAATTCTTTTAAAGTTTCATCAATTTTATAATTTTTAAAAATTCATTCTTCACTATTTTCTAAATTTTGTCTTTAATTTTGTCGAAAACTCTTGATATTTATAAAATATACCTAAAATTAGGTATATTTTTAATATATGGAGGTAAATAATTAATGAAAAAAGTAATTACAGAATAA
>NZ_RXFZ02000290.1:0-849 GCF_044714365.1 Spiroplasma sp. hy2 | reverse complement strand
CTYGCATCTGGTTTATCTTCTCATTGAATTAATTCATATTGAGTTTTACTTACAGGACATTTTTCTCATAATCATTTTAATTGATTAGTATTTATTAACATTGTAAAYGCTTCAATACGATGTCTTATTTTAAATTTCTGCTTTTGTGCTGGTTTAAATGTCATATATTGACCAAAACTATAATTATATTTTTCTCGATTTAAACTTTGTAATGTTGAATAAGCACTATCATCAACATTGATTGATATACCTTGTTGAATTAAATTAAAGTATTGATTTAATTGATTGTTATAAAACTCTAAAATATCTTGTACTTGCTCTAATTCTGTTTTAAATTGCTGTGTAGCATTTGAATGAGTATATTCTGATACTTTATATGCTTTTTTATCAAATGAATTATAYAATCAAAAACTTGCGGCTGTTGTATGTCCCTTAGGACTAGTAGCATTAGCAATATCAACACCACCTAATAATTTYGTTGGTTGAATAATATCTGTTGCTTGCATAATATCAAGATATCTTGCAAAGATTGAACCACTAGTATTACCYGGTAATCCTCAACTCCACACTCTTGCTCTTTCAATATCTAATTGCTCTAATCTTAATTGTTCATTAACTTTATCTTGTGGTAATTCATAATTAAGTCTTCAACTAGAATAATGAATAATAATCTTCATATTTCATTTTTCAATATATTTTATTTGTTCATATTTACTACGCATTATTTCTTTATGTAAATTGTACTATGAAGTGTAGCACTTTTTATACAAATGAAAACCTTCTTTTTAAACTTAATAATTAATTTTGGTAATTAATTAACGAAAATAAGCCATAAAATAAAAGATTWTT
>NZ_RXFZ02000289.1:0-858 GCF_044714365.1 Spiroplasma sp. hy2 | reverse complement strand
TAATTTATCAAATTTCATAATTTTAGATTCCTATAATTTCTATTTTAAATATATTTTATAGGAATTTTAAAATAACTAGGTTATGCAAGAAGTCTAATAAATCAATTTCAACGGTATCTTTATTTTTATTTAATTTTAATAAAGTTTTATAAAATGCATAATCTCAACTTTTTGGTCCCATTGCACTTTCAAGAATTTTACTAAAATCATTTAATCGTTTATTATCATTAACACGTCGAAATTTAAGATTTTTATCAACTTTTAATTTTACTTTTTTTCATTTTGTTAAATCAAGTACCATTCCAACTAAAATTTCATTTTGAATAAATCCTAATGATTCAAAAAAAGCTTGTTCTTTTTCATCAATTTGTTCACCAATGGTATATCATAAAAAGTCTAAGTCATTATCAACATAGCCTTTTACTAACTCTTTAACACGTGTAGCATCTTCTTGGTAATCTAATTGGGTACTAATTGCAATGGTATATGTTTGATCATCATCATTACTAATATCGGTCATATAAATTTCATTTTCAGTATCAATTAATTCATTTCGAATGTGTTTATCTTGAAAGGGATTGGTCATATAACGGACAAAATTTTGTGCTAATTTTGTTGCCTCATATTCACCTTTAATTCGAAACATTCGCTTAATTTTAGGATTCTGTCGATACTTTTTTTTGTTTCATTTTTTTATTTACCTTAAATTATATATATTATATCGTGTTTTTAAGGAAACTAATATTAAAATATGCTTTAATTTTGTCGAAAACTCTTGATGAAATAAAAAAAATCATCAATATGACAATTTGAAAACTAATTTTGTGTAAGATTATGATTTTGCTTTAAATTTTTTAW
>NZ_RXFZ02000288.1:0-851 GCF_044714365.1 Spiroplasma sp. hy2 | reverse complement strand
GTCCTGTTTTAGCATCTCATATATCTTTGGTATATTCTGGGTAATTATATGGTACTGGCGGAAGAACATATTCTGGATAATTAAATGTTGGTATTTCATAGTCGTGTGGTAATAAGAAACTAGTTTTATAATTAGTTGTCATATCGCGTAAATAATTATTTAATACACTTTTTGTTTTACCACGAAAGCTTCATACTGATAATCGTAAATAATCTTCTTCATTATTGGTATATGGGTTATCAGCATAAAAGATAATTTCAAAATTACCTTTATATAATGCTTGAATTGAAAACATATCAATAATATAACTACAATTTGTTCCATCTGGTGTTTGTAAGAATTCTAAATCATTATCTTTTTCACTATTTCCAACTGGAACTTGGGCATCTACTGCTTTTGTTTGTTCATTAATTAAATATATTCGATTAGTTTTAGGATTTAATTGTTTTAAATTATATGTTGAATAAACTAATTCTTCTGTTGGTTTACCATCTTTATTTAAAACACTACCTTTTAATTTATCAGTTAATAAAGTAGTAAAACCTAAACTAGTAGCATTTGCACCAAAAATAGCGCCAACCTTATCATTACCTTGCTCTCTAAATATTTCAAATGGTAAATAACCTTTACCTTTTGAGTTTTCAGACCAAAATGCATCATTATAAAAACTATAAATATTTGCACTCATAAAACCATTAAGTCATTGAAAATTAGGTCAAGTTTTTTCATTTTGATTAATTACTCATCCTCATGGAATACCAAATGAAATAAAGTTTAAGAATTTACCAACACCACCTGGAATAGTAAAAGGATTAAATACTAATTTTTGTGTATAGTTTAAAGGTAATWWT
>NZ_RXFZ02000287.1:0-872 GCF_044714365.1 Spiroplasma sp. hy2 | reverse complement strand
TTAATTTATATTTATTTAAGTATTCTAACATTCTATTAATATCATAAATGTTTTCACCATCAATTAATTTTCAATAAACATTATTATTTTCATCTTTTAATTTTATCGCAAATGGTGTTTCATTATTGGCTCATATAGTTGAATTAATTGGTTGTTTATTAAAATCATCAATCGTTAAAATATTAATTTCTTCACCTTTATATTTTTGAACTATTTTTAAACTATCTTGTCATTGTGCAATAGTACTTTCCATATTATCAAATATGCGTGAATAACTACCATAATCACTTGGTTTAGCATTATTAGGTTTTCAACCTGTTTCAGTATCAGGAATATATGAACTATAAACATTAAATGGAAATACCATTCAATGGCGATTATCTTTTATGTTTTCTCTGATATCGATTAAAGTATCGTGGGCTTGTCTTCTTAATTCTTCTATAACCCCGGGATTAATTCTACTCATTTTTTAATTCTCCTTAATTTCTGTTCTACCTTGGATAGCATTTTGATTATTACCAGTTTCATCATATTCTAGTAATTTATTATTATGTTCTATTTCTTTGGCTTGCATTTTATCTTGTCATGCCTCTATTTTTTCTAAATATTTTGCTGCTTCTAATTCATCAATATTTTCATATTCAGTTATCGCTCTTATTGGTTCCATTGTACCATTATCTAATCTAGCAGTAATTAATTCATTTTGTCGCATTTGATCAACTAAACTAGCACTAACAAAATCAAAACCATATTCTCGTTCACCATTTCCATCTCATAAACCATAATATTTTAAAACAGTATCAAACATTTTTGTATAATATTGCTTACGATATGCTTGTAAATATGCTTGTTTTTCTAAATCTTTTGTTTTA
>NZ_RXFZ02000286.1:0-877 GCF_044714365.1 Spiroplasma sp. hy2 | reverse complement strand
TAATAAAGTTGATAATAAACAACTAAATTGAATAATGAAGACTATTAATAATAAATTACGCCCCTGTCTTAACTGAATTTCTTCTAAAAAGGCATTTGAATTTTTAACATTAGTTCATAAATAAATTTATTAATAAAACTTAATAAATGATTTTTTAGTATGTCTAAATTAAATTATATTTATAAAATATTTTAATTTTTTTAAAAAATAGTTGCATTTATTTTAAATGATGTTATCATTTTATTAATAAGAGCTTTTGGAAAAGCGCACTTGTATTTACAATTTACAAAAAAATTAGCCTCATTAAATATTTTTTATATTCATTAGCATAATCTTGATTATATCCTTTATTGTTTTCAATATTTTTATTTTTTACATTAAATATTGGTTCTAATGCTTTGGCATCAATTTCAGCATTAATTCCACTATTTACATATGTTTCTAATGTTTCATCAATGTGGTCAAAAATTTTAGTTGATATTTTAATAGTTTCATCTTTATTAAAACCAAGTTTTTTTAAAAATATATTAAACTCTTTTTAAACTGATTTATAACTTCTTTTAAAGGTAGACTTTATTTCTGAAATAAATTTCATATTAAATTTCCCTTTTTATATAAGCAAAGTAATTTATTTTAAAAATATTATTTCTATTTTTAAAATCATCTACATCGTGGTTGATTTTACAATTTTTAATGTAAAGTGTCAATAAGGTATAATAAAGAAAAATTATAATAATCTTTTATTAAATTTATTTTTAAAATCAACATATTTTCTTTAATTTTGTCGAAAACTCTTGATATTTATAAAATATACCTAAAATTAGGTATATTTTTAATATATGGAGGTAAATAATTAATGAAAAAAATAATTACAHTA
>NZ_RXFZ02000285.1:0-878 GCF_044714365.1 Spiroplasma sp. hy2 | reverse complement strand
AWWWAWWTTTTAATCATTCTAAAACTGTGGAAGTATTTTCATTATCTTTTATATTATTAAGAATAATATTAATTTTTGGTAAATTTCTGTTATTTTTTCTGCAAATAAAATTTAATGTATTTTTTAAATCAACAATACCCTTATAACTACCAATTCCGCTATTTATTGGAATTAAAATTAAATCAGATAAGGTTAAAAAAGATAATCCTAATTCTTGTATTGTTGGGGGATAATCAATCAAGACATAATCATAACTATCAAAAGTTTCTTGGTTTGATTGATAAATAATATCTGCAATTAAATCTCTATCATTTTCTTGATAAATAGTATTAATTAGAGTACTACTTTTATTTAATTCTTCGTTTCCAACAATAATATCTATATTTTTATATTTTGTTGATTGAATAAGACTTTTTATAGGTATCATATCAATAGCATTAATAATTTTTGATAATGACTTACTTTGTAATATATCTTTTGTTGCAAATTGAACAGATAAGGTTGCTTGGGGGTCAAGGTCAATTAACAAGACCTTTGCCCCATCAAGTGCTAACTTGTAGGCAACATTTTTGCAAAGAGTTGTTTTCCCTACCCCACCTTTTTTATTACTAAAACTAATCATCTTCATAATTATTGTTTTCCTTTCCATAACGCTCTTCTAAAATTTTATTCATAAGTGTAGTTAATTTTCAATCCTTTTCTTCTGCTTCTTCTCTGAATTTTTTAATTAAGTTTGGTTTAACTGTCATTGATGGTAAAATATTTGTTTTTAAATTTCTTTTTTTAAATTCTTTTGTTTCTTTAAAACTAGATAAATTTTTAACTATTTTATTGTGTTCTAAAAATTCATTATTATTTATCTTTTTTAAGTGGGTTAT
>NZ_RXFZ02000284.1:0-875 GCF_044714365.1 Spiroplasma sp. hy2 | reverse complement strand
TGAATATGATCCAATAACAAAACAACAAAAAACAATTATTAATAGTATAAATAATGATTGATTTAGTCTTCCTGCAGTTGTATTAAATGACAGAATTTATGCAGTAACATACAAAGGAAATGCTCATGAATATATACCGCTTTATTCTATATTAAATAATGACCCCCTATTAAAGGATTGACAAAAAAATTTTAATTCCTGAGAAATAGAAAAAGAACGTCAAAAGAAAAGTATTTTTTTAAATTATAAAAATGAAGAAAAAATAAAGTGAAGAAATGATAAATTAAATGAATTTAATACTTATTTACATATGTTTAAACAAGATATTCAAATAATAAAAAATAAAGAATCAATAATAAAATTAAAAAATAGTGTACAACATATAGAAGATAATTTTACTTTTTTAATAAATAAATTTGATAATTTAAGTACTAAAATTAATGAATTTAATAATAATAATAGTAATTATTTAACTTGATGTCAAAATATTGGTTGGGGGATTTCGGTGATTAGTGGCGCAACTGCTAATCCTGTAGGATTGGTGGTTTCAACAATTTCGGGATTGGGGGCTGTATTTTGTGGAATAGTTGATTCAATAGTTGAATAATTAATAATAAATATGAAAAAAATACTAAGTCTTTTAGGAACAATCACATTAATAGGAACAAGTATAACAAGTTTAGTTGCTTGTGATAATAATAATTATAATAACAAATTTGAAAAAAAAACCATTAGCAAAACCACAACAACCACCAGAAGGAAGCAAATGGACTAATATTCCAAGGATGCAAGCCCCAAATAAAGAATTTTTAACACCAACTAATAAATGATATTTTTATGTTCGTGAAAATAATGATGGATATATAACAAAAAAT
>NZ_RXFZ02000283.1:0-884 GCF_044714365.1 Spiroplasma sp. hy2 | reverse complement strand
CACTTCTTTTATTACGAATATTATATTCACTATACATACTACAATAAGATAATGTAATAATTAATAATAAAGTTTTAATATCTATTGATTTTATTTCTTTTGCCAATTGTTGTAATGACATATTAGTATAATTTGAAATTGATGGAATAGATTTTTTTCCAAATCTTCTTTCAATTTCATTTATTAATTCAAGGATTTTTTTTGTTTCTTTTGATCAATTTTTTACAATTGGTCCAATATCTTTTTTTCAATAAATTTTTTCTTTAGTGCTCTTAGTAATTAAGTCACTAATTTTACCAAATCTCATATTTTCTGCTGTTGCCAAAATAACGCGAGCTAGGGCACCTTTTAGTACTTTTATACTTGAATTTTTATTAGATATTGTTTCAAAAGCTGAAACAATATTTGTTCATGTAATTTCTGGGTTTCCGCTAATAAGCGAACCATAATCTGAAGAAATATTTAATTCTTCATTTGTTATATTTATTGTTTGACTATTTAATTGTACACTTACATTTATATCTTTTATTGTTGAATCTTTAAAAAAATAAAAAGTGCCCCTATCTTGGAAAACTCAATTATTTGTTTGTTGTCTTATGAATCCCTGAAGATATAAATCTGATGATCTAAAAACTAAAGCAATTTCACCATGGTCTATAATATTAATAGGAATAATAAAATAAGTATATTCTGAAGATGGATTAATTGCGTGTGTTCTAAAATCATCTGATGAAGAGGCAAAAAATGTTGTAAGAATATTATTCTGTGTTAAAAAATTAATAATATTATCCATATCTTCATTATAATTATTGCTTTCTGAAGATATTGTTAATTTTGGCGTAATAATACCCTTACTTAAAGTATTATCTTTTATATTANAWTTW
>NZ_RXFZ02000282.1:0-899 GCF_044714365.1 Spiroplasma sp. hy2 | reverse complement strand
TTCAACCTACTAAATTATTAGGTGGTGTTGATTTAGCAAACTCTACTAGTCCAAAAGGACATACAACCGCTGCTAGTTTTTGAATATATAATTCATTTGATAAAAAAGCATATAAAGTAGCAGAATATACACACTCAAATGCTACTCAACAATTTAAAGGACCATTAGAACAAGTTAAAGATATTTTAGAGTTTTACAACAATCAATTAAACCAATACTTTAATTTAATTCAACAAGGTATATCAATTAATGTTGATGATAGTGCTTATGCAACATTAGAAAGTTTAAATAGAGAAAAATATAATTATATTTTTGGTCAATATATGACATTTAAACCAGCACAAAAACAAAAATTTAATGTAAGACATCGTGTTGAAGCATTCACAATGTTAATAAATACAAATCAATTAAAATGATTATGAGAAAAATGTCCTGTAAGTAAAACTCAATATGAATTAATTCAATGAGAAGATAAGCCTGATGTAAGAGAAGAAAAAGTTTTAGATTTATATGATGATACATTTGATAGTGATTTTTATGCTTTACACTTTGAATTAGTACCAATGGTTAAACATAATAGTTCAGCAGATTATAAATTATGACAACAAAGGGAGTGATTAACTTAATGAAAAAAGATATTTATGTAATACATGATGAGCGTGTAATAAATGCAAAAAGACCTTATATGTCTGTTTGTGGACAAGTTAAAAAAAGACTTTGTCAAGAATTAAAAAAAGATAATATCGCAATATGTAAATTAAATTTATATAACGAATATATTAAGTGTAAATTGTAAATGCAAATGTAGCACTTTTTATATGAATGAAAACCTTATTTTTAAGCTTAATAGTTATTTTAGTAATTAATTAACTAAAATAAGCCATAAAATAAAAGAKATA
>NZ_RXFZ02000281.1:0-910 GCF_044714365.1 Spiroplasma sp. hy2 | reverse complement strand
TWAWAAGAACCTTTTTTACATTGTGCTGGTGCTGTAATTTTAGTTTTTAATGGTTGTACTACACCAGCATCTCAGATATCTTTGGTATATTCTGGGTAATTATATGGCACTGGTGGAAGAACATATTGTGGGTAATTAAATGTTGGTATTTCATAATCATGTGGGAGCAAGAAACTAGTTTTATAATTAGTTGTCATATCACGTAAATAATTATTTAGTGTACTTTTTGTTTTTCCACGAAAACTCCATACTGATAAGCGTAAATAATCTTCTTCATTATTGGTATATGGGTTATCAGCATAAAAGATAATTTCAAAATTACCTTTATATAATGCTTGGATTGAAAACATATCAATTATATAACTACAATTTACGCCATCTGGTGTTTGTAAAAATTCGCAATCACTATCTTTTTCACTAAAACTAACTGGTGTTTGAGCATCTATTGCTTTGGTTTGTTCATTAATTAAATAGATACGATTAGTTTTAGGATTTAATTGTTTTAAATTATAAGTTGAATAAGTTATTCGTTCTGTTAATTTACCATCTTTTTCTAAAACATTACCTTGTATTTTATCAGTTAATAAAGTTGTAAAACCTAAACTAGTAGCATTTGCTCCAAAGATAGCACCAACTTTATCATTGCCTTGTTCTCTAAATATTTCAAATGGTAAATAACCTTTACCTTTTGATTTTTCAGACCAAAATGCATCATTATAAAAACTATAAATATTAGCACTCATAAAACCATTAAGTCATTGAAAATTAGGTCAAGTTTTTTCATCTTGGTTAATTACTCATCCTCATGGAATACCAAATGAAATAAAATTTAAGAATTTACCAACTCCGCCTGGGATAGTAAAAGGATTAAATACTAACTTTTGCGTATAGTTTAAAGGTAATACTWTAW
>NZ_RXFZ02000280.1:0-907 GCF_044714365.1 Spiroplasma sp. hy2 | reverse complement strand
ATTTAAAGCAAAATCATAATCTTACACAAAATTAGTTTTCAAATTGTCATATTGATGATTTTTTTTATTTCATCAAGAGTTTTCGACAAAATTAAAGAAATAATATTAATTATTAGGAGGTTTTTTATGTTAAAGTGAAATACTAAAATTTTATTTTATGTACGATTAAGTGTTTTATTTTTAATTTTATTTTTTTTAATTACTGATTTAGTGTTAGCAATAATTAGTCCACAACCTCAATTTCGTGATTTAGGATATGCAGAACGAGTATCAAATTATTATTCGTTTTTTACAACGCAAACTAATTATATTGTTGCTGTTTATTTTTTCATTTATTTATTTGAAAACAAGTTTAAAATTCAAAGTCCTAGTTATTTAATTAAATTAGCTGTGACAACATATATTACAATTACAATGGTAGTTTTTTGACTTGGAATTTTTACAAGTACACAAGATGCTAATCAATACAATGTATATGTTTGAATATCGACAATTGTTTTGCACTTAGTAATTCCAATTAGTATGATTATTAGTTATATTTTAACAGCTGGGACTTTTGAATATAATTTAAAACAACATTATAAATTAGCATTATGATTAATTTTAATTTATCCAGTTTGTTATTTTATTGTAATTTTAATTCGAGGAACATTGCGTCATTTAGATAAGAGACCATCTGATACTTGATATCCTTATTTTTTTCTTAATGTGTATCAAGAATGGGGATGATTAATTTTAACTTTTTCTTTTATTTGTATTTTAACCTTATTCATTGGTTTACAATATTTATATATTTTTTTAAATAATAGACTTCTTGCATAACCTATTAAAATAATTGTAAATATTTTTAAAAAGATACTAATAGCAAATTATAATTTTAATTAATTATGTCTTTTATTTAAAAATT
>NZ_RXFZ02000279.1:0-925 GCF_044714365.1 Spiroplasma sp. hy2 | reverse complement strand
AATATTTATAATTAAATGCTCGTTGTCAATATAATTTAGCACCATCAGGTGATTTCATCATAAAATTAATTATTTCACTTTCAATTCTATCAACTTGTTTTTCAAGCAAAGGAAGTATCTTTTCGCTCCGATAAATTTCTTGTCTTCAATGACGAGAAAGGTTGAATTCATTGGTTAAATCATTCAAAGTATATGGTTTATTAGGTGATTTATTTTGCCAAAATTCATTTATTTTACGATAAAATGTTCGTAAACTTGCTGTTTTTGGATTAAATTCTTTCATTTTTTACTCCTTTTTGCATATTAAAATTGCTATTATTTAATGAATATGATTAAATAAAAGAGTAATAAAGAAACTTATCAAGAACTAAACACTTATCAAAATGTATTAAATAACTTAATATTATTTTTATTATGTTTATTTTACATCAAAAAAAGACTTTTTCAAGTCTTAATTTTTTAATTTATAAACAAGTTTTTAGAGCTTTGGAAAATCTATTAAACTTTTATAAATATAACTTAAATATAACTATAACTTAAATATAACACTAATATAACACTTTATACAAAAATGTCAAATAAATTTTTAAAATTTTATTTTTTTATGATAAAACTATTTTCAGAAAGAGAGCTTTTGGATATGAGAAAATTTAAACATTTAAGTATTAATGAAAAAATTATATTAAAGGATTTATCTATATCAGAATTATATAAAAAGAAAAATGGTAAGATTAATTATTCAAAGATAGCACGTTTTATGGAAAGAGATAAGGAAACAATTCGGCGTGAACTTAAAAAGTTTAAGGAATATGACCCTTTAAAATCACAAAAACAATATCTTAAAAATAGAAAAAATTCTAAAAAACATATTACTTTAACAGTTAAACAGATTAAGTGATTAAATAAAAATTTTAATACTTTAWAW
>NZ_RXFZ02000278.1:0-935 GCF_044714365.1 Spiroplasma sp. hy2 | reverse complement strand
TGTTAATTTATCGTATATTTGATTTACAGCAAAATCGGTTGCTGTTTCTACTCCAAACGAGATAAATGCTGCGGCAAAATTAGATAATCCCGCACCAAGACCAACAACAGATGCTACACCACCAGTTAAAACTGATAAACCAAGGGCTAAAACTTGAATTCCTAAAAATTCTAATAACTGTAAATCAAAACTTTTTTCTTGTTGTTGGATTAACAATCTAGTTGGATTTTTTTTAATAGCATAAATAAGGGCTGTTTTAGATGTTCCAATTGGCATATCTATCAAACGAAAAAGTACTATTTTTTAGTACTATTAAGAATTTTTAATTTTAACATCAATCGGATTTGTTTGACCAGTAGCGTTGTTTTTACCTTGAATTTGAACTTCAACAGTTTTATCATTTGTAATATTAATTGGTCAATCTTCACCTTTACTTTCAATAAAGTAATCAAAAAAGTAATCAAAATCACTTTCAGTTAAAGAACTATTTATGGCTTTTACCGCTTTTAAAACAACATCTTTAAATTGTGGTTTTAACTGTTCTGCTGTTACTTTTGTAGGGTCTGCAACATGAATAGTTGGTTTATCTAATTTATTAATTTTACTAATATCAATTTTTGTAACAATATGTTTAATAATTCCCTTGGGTTCAACTACTGCTCCACCTAAATATAAAACTCTTTCCATAATCAAAGTATTACCCATCCCAGTACCTAACGCAGCAGCACCAACCCTTAATGGGGTATGGTCTTTTTTGCGTAAAATAAGAGGGTCATATTTTTTGCTAAATTTAAAGGCAATTGCATTAACTCCATTTGATAATAATTTAATTGTTCCTTCTGAACCATCTTTATTAATAATTGGTAATTTTTTAGGAACCATATAGTATGTTGTTCCTTCAACAGTTTTCATTGCTCCACTCGTTTCAATTAHTY
>NZ_RXFZ02000277.1:0-936 GCF_044714365.1 Spiroplasma sp. hy2 | reverse complement strand
ATTTTAATAGGTTATGCAAGAAGTCTAATTAATTAAAATTATAATTTGCTATTAGTATCTTTTTAAAAATATTTACAATTATTTTAATAGGTTATGCAAGAAGTCTATTATAATGCAATTGAAAAAATTGCAATTGAAGTAAAACCAAAATTAATTGTTGCTGGAGCCAGTGCTTATTCACGTGAGATTGATTTTAAAAAGTTCCGTGCAATTGCTGATAAAGTTGGAGCCTTATTAATGGTAGATATGGCTCATATTGCAGATTAATTGCTGCTGGTTTACACCAATCCCCAATTCCATATGCTGATGTTGTTACTTCGACAACACATAAAACATTGCGTGGACCTCGTGGGGGTTTAATTTTATCAAAGCAAAAATGAGCAAAAAAAAATTAATAGTGCTGTTTTCCCAGGTAATCAAGGTGGACCATTAGAACATGTTATTGCCGCAAAGGCACAATGTTTTTTAGAGGCATTGCAACCAGATTTTAAAACATATCAAGCAGAAATTATTAATAATGCAAAAGTCCTAGCAGAAACATTAAAAGCAAATAATCTGCGTTTAGTAACTGATGGAACAGACAACCACTTATTAATGGTTGATGTTAAAAGTAGTTTAGGAATTTCGGGGCAAATGGCGGAAGAAATTCTACAAAAAATTGGTATTATTTGCAACAAAAATATGATTCCATTTGATAAAGAATCATCGATGGTTACTAGTGGGATTCGGTTAGGAACAGCAGCTATGACAACACGTGGTTTTGGGAGCAAAGAATTTAAACAAATTGGAGAAATAATTTATAATGTTTTAAAAGAACCAACTGAAAATAATATTAGACTTCTTGCATAACCTAGTTATTTTAAAATTCCTATAAAATATATTTAAAATAGAAATTATAGGAATTTTAAAATAACTAGGTTATGCAAGAAGTCTATT
>NZ_RXFZ02000276.1:0-947 GCF_044714365.1 Spiroplasma sp. hy2 | reverse complement strand
AATYAAATTTATCAAATTTCATAATTTTAGATTCCTATAATTTCTATTTTAAATATATTTTATAGGAATTTTAAAATAACTAGGTTATGCAAGAAGTCTATTATAGTCCTAATTAAAAATTCTTAATCTTATTTTCTATTTTATAAAAACAGGAAAAATATTAATAAAAATTTTAAATAAAACAATAACTAGAAAATCTAGTTATTGTTAACATTACTTATTTTTTGTCCCTACTTTTTTCAAAGGTTTTTTTGCTACTGTTTTTTTAGCAGGTTTTTTGTTATCCTTTGAATTTAACATTTGAGTGGCCTTCTTTTTATTTTGCACTTCAATTGCTTTTCGTTGAGTTGCTGTTTTTCCTAAACGTTCTGCAATTAGTCTTTCTGCTGTAATTGCAGTAGTAATGGCACTTCCATCTTTTGCCCGATAATCCGCTGCTGTTTTTGTATAAACATCTCCTAATGAACGATCGATTGATCTTTTCATAGCTGGAGTTGAATCAATAACTGCTTGTGATTTAATGAATAATCATTTTTCTTCTGGCGCATTTTTTGCTACTGGTTTTTTCGACTGGGGCACCTTTTTGTTTTTAGCTTTCAAACTTACTGGCATACTCAATCTCCTTTCATAATGAAATCAAACCAATGTTGGTTGCTAATGTTAAAATAGCATTAATCATTAGTTTTTTGCATTAAATATTTTTTATCCCAAATTGAATTTAGTATTTAAGATAATTGTAATATTTTAAGAAAAAGATAAAATTTTTACTTAAAATAGACGAATTAATTATATCAAATTTAGTTTGATTAATAAATAAGTTTAAGATATTATTTTAAAACTTTAATTTTGTCGAAAACTCTTGATATTTATAAAATATACCTAAAATTAGGTATATTTTTAATATATGGAGGTAAATAATTAATGAAAAAAATAATTACAGAATTAWA
>NZ_RXFZ02000275.1:0-953 GCF_044714365.1 Spiroplasma sp. hy2 | reverse complement strand
YWSATATTAAATCAGTTTATCGCTGAAATGGTAGTAGTGAACCACAAACACCCGAAATTGATGCTAAAACAGGTAAAATTACAAATTGAAACAATTAAAAGAAGTTGAATAAAATATTTAACTTCTTTTTTAAATTTGTAAAATAATTAATGATAATTTTTCATTATTCTTACTAAATAGTTGTAAATTATTAATATTAATTTGTTCTTTTATAGGTAGATAGGAAAATATTATACTATTTGATTGTTTTAAAAAATCAACAACCGCTTTATTTGAATATGATTTTTCATCTTCAACACCATTTTTTCAAAGATATCAAACATCAAATTCTATTAGTTGTAAATATGTATTCCTATCTTTTCCGCTGATTTTAGTTCCAATTGGTGTATTTTCGATTAATTCTAAGTTTATATCTTTTCCTTGAATAATTTTTTCATTTGGTTTTTCAATAAAAATATTTATATCATAGTTTCCATAACCTCATATTCCAGATATTTCAATTTTATTTAATATTTTAATGCTTTGTGAAAAAGATAATTTAATATTTTTTTCGCTTATATGATTAATTAAATCTATTCATTTTAATTTAGAATAAATATTGTTTTTTATTGTAGAAAATAAATTTAATAATTTTTCTAGATTTTCGCTAGAAACAATTAAATTAGTTAGATATTTACCATATTCACCATCTGATAACTTAATTTCAGCAGGAATGAGTGAAGGAATATTGTTTGATTCTAATTCTTTGGTTATTGATAATCAATTAAAATGATTTGATTCTAATTGATGAACATTATTTTCTGAAATATCATTATCTCAAATTTTAATTTCATATTTATTATTTTCATTTTCACTTTTTAAATTTCAATTTGTAATTTTACCTGTTTTAGCATCAATTTCGGGTGTTTGTGGTTCACTACTACCATTTCAGCGATAAACTGATTTAATATYWW
>NZ_RXFZ02000274.1:0-941 GCF_044714365.1 Spiroplasma sp. hy2 | reverse complement strand
GTAATTATTTTTTTCATTAATTATTTACCTCCATATATTAAAAATATACCTAATTTTAGGTATATTTTATAAATATCAAGAGTTTTCGACAAAATTAAAGCTATTTTCTAAATTACCTGTATTAAATTCATTAATTTCTTCAGAAGTTTCTAAAATAACTTCTGCCGTTTTAATATCAAAACTATCATCTTCATTTTTAATTGGTTTATCATGTTCATCGATAAGAACATATTTTACATTTTTTAATGCCATTGTTTTTCCTCCTATTTTTTAATATTTGTATTTGTTCTTGTTCTAATAGCCTTTTGTATAATTTCAAAACTATCAACTCGAAAAGATAAAAAATATCTTTTAGTTTTTATATTTAGCTGATTAAATACTGAACCTTTAATTTTTATCTCATCATCTTTTTTTAATTTCAAAAAATCAGTTAAAATAGATGGGTTATATATTGATAATGTTGAGTAATTTAATCCTTCCCACTGACATTTAGCAGAACAAGCATCAACTTCAACACCACCAGCAACTAGTGCTTTAATTTTGGTTTTAACCGGATTTTCATGGAGTCTAACAGTTAATTCTAATTTATTAATTCTTTTATTTTTTATTTTAGGTTTATTAGCTGGTGATTTTTTAGATAGATTACTTTTTGCTTGTGCCATTTTTATCAACTCCTTTTGTTATAAAATATTGTAAATGTTTTCAAGCATCGTGTTCGTGCTCTGTCATTTTAATATTTCCTTTATAAAAATAATTMTGTTAATATGTCAATAGAATTATCTTTTCAATAGCATTTATATTTTTTATCTTTAATATTTATTCCAATTTACACTAATAAATGTTAATCAAGCATTTTTTATATTCATTATTTATCCTCCATTTCAATAAAACTATTTTTTGGTTTACTAAAATAAACTTGTTTTAAGTTTTCAAATTCYTTW
>NZ_RXFZ02000273.1:0-958 GCF_044714365.1 Spiroplasma sp. hy2 | reverse complement strand
WWTWAATTTTTAAATAAAAAACATAATTAATTAAAATTATAATTTGCTATTAGTATCTTTTTAAAAATATTTACAATTATTTTAATAGGTTATGCAAGAAGTCTAATAAAATATTAATTGTTCAAAAGGCTATAATTGTTATATGTATTTAAATTAAAATAATGATCTAAATTATTTTTTAAGTATTGTATTTATATTCATAATTTTACAAATAAAAAACACTCTGAAAGTGCTAATTTGTTTTTTAATTATGGTCCGGGTGAAGGGACTTGAACCCCCACGAGTTACCCCGCCAGATCCTAAGT
The DNA here is from genome assembly GCF_044714365.1 of Spiroplasma sp. hy2. NCBI lineage: Bacteria > Bacillati > Mycoplasmatota > Mollicutes > Entomoplasmatales > Spiroplasmataceae > Spiroplasma > Spiroplasma sp. hy2. The sequence continues at coordinate 653 of NZ_RXFZ02000273.1, read as the reverse complement.
CTGGTGCGTCTGCCAATTCCGCCACACCCGGTTACTCTGTTTTAAAAATGGTCTCCTGTAAAGGACTTGAACCTTTGACCCACTGGTTAAAAGCCAGTTGCTCTACCAACTGAGCTAACAGGAGACAGGCAATGGTGCTGGCTAGAAGAATTGAACTCCCAACCTACTGATTACAAGTCAGTTGCTCTACCTATTGAGCTAAGCCAGCATATTAATATAAAAAATGGTCGGGTGTAACGGACTTGAACCGCTGACCACCTGCTTGTAAGGCAGGCGCTCTCCCAACTGAGCTAACACCCGAAAATGGTGACCTGTACGGGGTTTGAACCCGTGAATGCATGCGTGAAAGGCATGTGTGTTAACCACTTCACCAACAGGCCGGTAAATATCAATAAAAATTTTCAAAAAAATAATGGCGCCTAGTGCAGGACTCGAACCTGCGACCGATCGGTTAACAGCCGAGTGCTCTACCAACTGAGCTAACTAGGCATGGCATATCTTTTTAGCCTTACTCATTATATACTAAAAATGAAAAAACAAGCAACTATTTTCCTTTAATTTTGTCGAAAACTCTTGATATTTATAAAATATACCTAAAATTAGGTATATTTTTAATATATGGAGGTAAATAATTAATGAAAAAAATAATTARA
>NZ_RXFZ02000272.1:0-962 GCF_044714365.1 Spiroplasma sp. hy2 | reverse complement strand
TMAWATCGATATCGTGGTGAAAATCGTATTAATATTTAGGTTACCTTACAATTTTATAAAATTAAAATATTTGGAGAAAATTTGTTTAAAAGAAATTTTCTCCTTTTTATTGATTTTAATAACTATCTGTTTAAAATTACGATATAATTAAACTACGAACAATAGAAAAGGAAGAAGAAGATGATTAGTGTAAACGATTTCCGCCCAGGATTAACGTTTCAATATGAGGGTAATATTTACGTAGTAATTGAAGCACAACATTCAAAATCTGGTCGTGGGCAAGCACATGTTAAAACAAAAGTTAAAAATTTGCGTAGCAATGCAACTACAAATATTACTTTCACTGGTGGTGATAAAGTTGAAAAAGCAATGATTGATAAGGTTGAAATGCAATATTTATATGATGATGGTACGAATGTCATTTTTATGGATACGCAAACTTATGAGCAATTAGAAATTCCCTCAACTAATTTAGTTTGAGAAAAAAACTTTTTAAAAGAAGGAGTAATGGCTTCTGTTACCAAATATGATGGTGAAGTATTGGGAATTATTTTACCAGATAAGGTCGATCTAACAGTTACTGAGGCAGAAGCAGCAGTAAAAGGTGATACTAGTTCTGGTGCAATGAAAAAAGCAGTGCTAGAAACTGGCTGAGAATTACAGGTTCCGTTGTTTATTAAAGAAGGAGAAGTTATTACTGTTTCAACTAGTGATGGAAAATATTCCGGACGAGCTTAATTTTAACAATTCATAAAAGGAGAGATTGAAGATGAATAATAATTTTAATGAATTAACAATTGAAAATAATCATCGTGGGACAATTGTTGTTAGTTTATTAACAATTAAAAAGATTATTTTATATGCAATCCGTGATATGACTCACCAATATTTTGCAGATAAAGTTGAATGTCGGATGATTGATAATTCATTATTGCACATTTATATTAGTGGAAAAGTNWAAR
>NZ_RXFZ02000271.1:0-965 GCF_044714365.1 Spiroplasma sp. hy2 | reverse complement strand
ATAAATTAACATGAAAAAAATATTATCGATTTTAGGAACAATATATTTATCTACTATAATATCAACCAATATTATTGCTTGTAATCCAACAAACGAAAACAAAAAACTTAAAAACCAAACTAAACAACAATTTATTCCACAACAACCACCAAAAAATAGTAATTGAAAATTAATAACAAATAAATATATTGAAAGAGATACTGGATGATATATTATAATATATAAAAGTTTTAATAATTGAAGAATAGAAAAAATTAATAGTTCAAAAAATTTTGGAAGTAATACAGGATATCCAATGGATATTATTTATAAATGAAAATTAAACAATGAACCTACTAATTTACAATTACCAACTATAAATAAAAATACTGGTGAAATTACAAATTGAAATGAAAAATAGAATCTTAATAAATTCTATTTTTATTTTTTAAAACATTCTAATAAATTTCTCTGTCTAAATACAAAATAAATAACATAATAATATAAATAATTTGTTACTGTATAATCATTTATTTTATATCTCAAATTTACTTTATAAAATTTTTTAAGAGAGAACATCTCTTCTCTTCTTCTCCTTTTTCTTACAAATAAAAAATACTAACCATTAAACCAGCTTAGTATTTTTTTTAGAGAAGTATTTTTAGACAATTTTAAATAAATTATTATATTAAAATTATAACAAAAAATAAGATAAAATATATATAATCAAAGGAGTAAATTAACATGAAAAAAATATTATCGATTTTAGGAACAATATATTTATCTACTATAATATCAACCAATATTATTGCTTGTAATCCAACAAACGAAAACAAAAAACTTAAAAACCAAACTAAACAACAATTTATTCCACAACAACCACCAAAAAATAGTAATTGAAAATTAGTTAATGATTATAATGCTTTTAAAAGTAATTTTGATAATAAATATTATTTTATTATTTGAAAACATTATAATGAAAAAAA
>NZ_RXFZ02000270.1:0-966 GCF_044714365.1 Spiroplasma sp. hy2 | reverse complement strand
AAATTTTTAAATAAAAGACATAATTAATTAAAATTATAATTTGCTATTAGTATCTTTTTAAAAATATTTACAATTATTTTAATAGGTTATGCAAGAAGTCTATTAATTATGGAAAATAATTTGGAGGAAATTTAATAATGACTATAACAGAATTAATTAAATATGACAAACTACAAGAAGAAAATGAAGTACTTAAAAAAGAAATTACTGAATTAAAACAACAGCAATTATATAAAAAAGATTTTGTTGTTTCTAGTTATTGTATTAATTGTGGAGATAAATTATTTATCATAGATAATTTGAAAAAAATAAAAAAAAGAAAAGTAAATAAAACTGATAAATGTAATACTTGCGGTTTAGATAGAATAATTAAATTAAAAGATAATTCATTATATGACAAATTACCTAGTAAGGATGTGAAATAATGAATGATATTGTAAAAAATAGAGTAAATAATATTACATTTCAATTTCCTTTAAAAGGAGATGATTTTAAAGAATTAAATTTAAAAGCATTAACAATTAAAAAATGACTTGATGAAAATGGACAAGAATTAGCAGAATTTATTTATTGTCATCGTAATCATTATGCATTGAATGGTTATCAAGATGTTCATTTAAAAGATATTCCTAGTCTTGTAAGTAAAGTAGATATTGTTTTTCGTGAACCAGTAAAAGTAGTTGATGATTCTTTAGATGATGTTAACAAAATAAGAAATCATTTAATTCCTTTAATTTTGTCGAAAACTCTTGATATTTATAAAATATACCTAAAATTAGGTATATTTTTAATATATGGAGGTAAATAATTAATAGACTTCTTGCATAACCTAGTTATTTTAAAATTCCTATAAAATATATTTAAAATAGAAATTATAGGAATTTTAAAATAACTAGGTTATGCAAGAAGTCTAATTTATAATTTGCAATTATTATAGATAGCATAGAAGATGTATTTAAAATTAAA
>NZ_RXFZ02000269.1:0-970 GCF_044714365.1 Spiroplasma sp. hy2 | reverse complement strand
TTATNNNNGTAATTATTTTTTTCATTAATTATTTACCTTCATATATTAAAAATATACCTAATTTTAGGTATATTTTATAAATATCAAGAGTTTTCGACAAAATTAAAGAAGTCTGTCTATTTACTTAATAAATACAACTGATATAATGAAAATGTTGACGTATTTAAAATAGCATTTTATTTTAAAGTAATTAATATCAAAATAAAATTAAATATTATGGCAATTTAAATTTAATAATTTTACATAATTTTTTATTGTATTATTTTTAGTTGTTTTTTTGTTGTAATTTTAAAAAAGTAAATTATGGGAGGTAACATTATGGACTCGTTACAAGTTGGAGATAGTGTCTTAGTATATGCTTATAAACATAATGGTTCAGTTTACCGTAGTTGAGAATCAGCAGTTGTTTTATTACTAGAAGAAGAATATATTGTTTTAGTAAATGAAGATGTTACTGTTACAGAATTGAATGGTAGAAAATGAAAAACAAATGAACCAGCAATCTGGATTTTTAATCGGAAAAATTGAAGTAATATTATTTGTATGCTTAAAGATACCGGGATAAATTATTATTGTAATATTGCATCACCATTTATTATGGAGCAAAAAACAATTAAGTATATTGATTATGATTTAGACATTAAAGTTTTTGCCGATGGTAGTTATAAAATTTTAGATTTAAAAGAGTTTAATCGAAATCGCATTGCTTGAAAATATAGTCGTGATATTGTTAATGCAATTTGAACAGAAATTGATAATTTAAAGCATTTAATTAAAAATAAACTTTTTATTTTTGAACATAGTCGTGTAGAAACATTATGGAAACAATATTTAGTATTAAAATCCAAATTACTTAAATAATGTTTTATTAGACTTCTTGCATAACCTATTAAAATAATTGTAAATATTTTTAAAAAGATACTAATAGCAAATTATAATTTTAATTAATTATGTCTTTTATTTAAAAATW
>NZ_RXFZ02000268.1:0-973 GCF_044714365.1 Spiroplasma sp. hy2 | reverse complement strand
TWATTTCTTTTTTTAAATTCTTTTGTTTCTTTAAAACTAGATAAATTTTTAACTATTTTATTGTGTTCTAAAAATTCATTATTATTTATCTTTTTTAAGTGGGTTAATTTATTAATAGTTTGTGGCATAAAAACACGCCCTTTCTATACATAATTATTATATAATATATTATAAATAATACAAGTATTATAAATATTATTTATTAAAAAAGTAAACATTTATTATTTATAATAAATAGTATTATAAATAATACAAGTATTATAAATATTATTTATAATAATAAAAATATAATTAACATTTTATTACCATTTACCCACGAAAATAACGTTCGATGCGCCACAGACAACGATAACAAAACAAGCAACAAAAAACCCTTATTTTATAAGGGTTTTAAATAGGGGACTAAGTTAAATTATTCGGTTTAAATTGATCTAAATATTTCACAAGAATACTAATCAATTGCTTATCTTTTTGTAGTAAGCCTTTAATAATTTCACTAGCATTGCGAGTATTTAATTCATTTAGTTTATTTTCAAAATACTCAAATTGCCGTTCTGTATTTGGAACATAATATTGATAAAACAAATTTTTAATATATGTTTTTTGTTTTTATGTAATTTGATTTTTACCATTTCGATAATATCGCCACAAATAATAAAATTGATTATCCTCATATTTTAGAGAAATGATAACATTTCAATTTAAGTCAAACATTAAATATCACTCCTATATTTTTATTATACTTTGTTGTTTCATATTTCGTAGGTGTTTAGTTCTTGTCAAGCATAGTTATTGATTTTATTTTTTATAATCAATATTTTGTTTTGGTATAGTAATGGTATTTATTTTGGTTTTCTATTGGAAGAAAATGGATAATAAAAATAGGTTATTTGCCAAATAGCAAAAATGATATGATGAAGACCATATCTTAGGTTTGTTTATTCGTTGTCTTGCTACTCGGTGGTTTTAKKTK
>NZ_RXFZ02000267.1:0-982 GCF_044714365.1 Spiroplasma sp. hy2 | reverse complement strand
TAATNCAAATTTATCAAATTTCATAATTTTAGATTCCTATAATTTCTATTTTAAATATATTTTATAGGAATTTTAAAATAACTAGGTTATGCAAGAAGTCTATTAAAAACCAAAGCATGAGAATTTTGACATGAGTTTTTAACTTTTTATTTGCCAAGTTTAAGATAATTTTATTTTTATTTAAAACTAAATTAAGTGACTTAACAATTTTATTTTAAATTAAAAAAACACTGATAAACATCAGTGCAAGTTATTTAATTAACGTGAAACTTGATCTAATAATTTTTGTCATTTTTGTGACTCTTTTTCTCATGATTCTTTTGATAAAATTATTTTTCGCTCACGCATTGCTTTTTTAACACGTGAAATATTTGTCAAACGAGCTTGTTTTTTAGCACGTTCTTCATATAAAGCATTATTTTTAGCAATTTCTTCTTTCCGTTTTTGTTCTAATAAAGCAATTTTTTCTTGTTCAATCTTATCAACATCTTTAAGTTTTGATGCTGCTTTAAGTTCTTTTTCCTTTGCTAATTTAATTTTTTCTTCTCATTTTTTTGCTGCAATAGCACATGCTTCATTATTTTTTTTAATTCATTCTTCATGCATTAGTTTTTCTTTTGCTGCTTTTATATCAGTTTTAGTAGTTAACTCTTTTCCTTCCTCAATAATTTGATTTATTAAATCAACTACTGGTAATTCTTCTTGCATAACAATTTTCTTTTTTATTGCCATAAATAAACTCCTCATCTTTTTATGTTTCGTTTCCTATATAAGAATATTTATTGATATTTCTACATAGACTATTGTTATTATATCAAAAAAAATAAAAAATTTAAAATATTTCTTTTGTGTATTCTATATATTTTGATTCAAAGGCTTTAATTTTGTCGAAAACTCTTGATATTTATAAAATATACCTAAAATTAGGTATATTTTTAATATATGGAGGTAAATAATTAATGAAAAAAATAATTACAGAATT
>NZ_RXFZ02000266.1:0-983 GCF_044714365.1 Spiroplasma sp. hy2 | reverse complement strand
ATTTTATATGCAATCCGTGATATGACTCACCAATATTTTGCAGATAAAGTTGAATGTCGGATGATTGATAATTCATTATTGCACATTTATATTAGTGGAAAAGTAATGGCAAAAGAAAACCTAAATGATTTAACAGTTGAAATTAATGAAGCAATTATGAAAGAATTAAGTTATTCATTACAAATTAAACCAAAAAATATTAGTATCGCTTATCATCATTAATAATTTAATAGCGAAGTAACTATAGAAAAAATATTTTTTTATTTAATTGATTTTTAATGATAGTATTATTTTATATTAAAAATTTATCAATTATTAATTTAGCAACATAACAAAATTATCACAATTTCAGAAAGGAAATACAAAATGAAAAAATTACTAAGTTTATTATGTGTATTAACTATCAGTGGAACTACAATGCAAACTGTTATTGCTGCTAGTAGTTATGAAAAAAATGATATAGAAAATTGCAAAAGAAAGAAAAGAGAACGTAATGATAAATTTTTACCAAAATTAATAAAAAATACTAAATTAGGAAAAATTCCTACAAATAGCGAAGAAAATATTTTAGACCAAGTTGTTCGTTTAAATAGAAATATTAATAGAAATGATATAACCATTAACAGATTATTAAATAATCAAGCACAAATTGTATTGCGAGAAACATTAGAAAATAATAGTTTCCCAGAAAATAATTTTATTTGAGTAACTTTTGAAACAGATCCTGATATTGAAATTCAAGTAGGTAATTCAATTTTTTATAATCTTAATCCTGTTACAAGTAATTCAAATAAAAATAATTATTCTTATGTATTATTTGATAATAGAAACAACATTAATCTTGGAATAATACCAGATAATCGCCGAACTACAATTATACAATAGACTTCTTGCATAACCTATTAAAATAATTGTAAATATTTTTAAAAAGATACTAATAGCAAATTATAATTTTAATTAATTATGTCTTTTATTTAAAAATW
>NZ_RXFZ02000265.1:0-991 GCF_044714365.1 Spiroplasma sp. hy2 | reverse complement strand
TWTTTTATTCTCAATTAAGTGAATCTATTGAAACAGTATAGTTAACATTTACATTATTAGTATAAACATTTTTATCAGCGGAAGTGATTTTTGCACTACTGTTAGTAATATTCTCAACGTTGATTTTTGTAATATTTAAGTCGTTATACATTTCTTTTAGTTTATTTTTAATTTGTTGTTTTGTTGGATTAGATAAATTTTCAGTTTTAAATTCACCTAAATTAGTATTAGTAATAATTTCAGTTAAATTAGTATTACTTATAAAAAAAACATCTACTGTATCTACAAAAATATTTGGATATTTATAACTTAATCTTGCACTTATACGTGTTATATCATTAATTTCGATATTTAATAATAAATTTTGATTTTTATCAAAAATATTATTTTTTTCTTTTAGTTTATCTTTAATTTCTTGTTCAGAAGGTAAATCAATTCCATTAGTTCTAATTGAACCTAAATTAGTATTTGTAATAAATGATTTTAATGAAATAATATATTTAACATTTACTTCACCACTATAAAAATTGTTATCAGAAGAATTAATAGTTGCTCCGTTATTAGTAATTTTTTCAACTTTAATTTTATTAATATCTAAATTAGGATTTAATTTTTTTAACCGATCTTTTAATAACTGTTCTTCGGGTAATTTAATTCCATCAGTAATAATTACCTCTAAATTGGTTTTTGTTATTATTTTTGTTAAATCAAAAGATTTATCAACTATAAAATTAATTGTTTTTTGACCACTAAAACCATTTATAGTTATTACTGCGCTATTTTCAGTAATATTTGTAACATTAATGCTATTAATATTTACTTGGGAATTTAATTCTTTTACTTTTTCTTTGATTTGTTGTTGAGAGGGTTTGTCAACTCCATTAGTTTTAAATATATGTTTAGAATTTACTGAATTTCTTTTATTTCTGCTTATATTTAAACTTGTTCAATTTAATTCAGATAAATCTTTAATATTATTTTTTTGATAARW
>NZ_RXFZ02000264.1:0-995 GCF_044714365.1 Spiroplasma sp. hy2 | reverse complement strand
WAATCAAATTTATCAAATTTCATAATTTTAGATTCCTATAATTTCTATTTTAAATATATTTTATAGGAATTTTAAAATAACTAGGTTATGCAAGAAGTCTAATTTAAAAATAACTTTAATAAAGATAAATTGTTAAATACGCTAGAAGATAGTGCGGTCACTGGTTTATTGGGTAATGGACTAGTATTTCAAACATACAAACAACTCAGAACAAAACAAGATTTAAAAAAAACAATTAAAACAAAAACATTACTAAATAGTAAAAAATTTATATCAAAGAAAATATATTCTAAAAAAATTAAATGATAAGGAGATGATTAAATGTTAAATGAATTATGACAAAATGTTACTTTGAAAAATTATAATAATTTTATTCCAATGACAGGTAAAATTACACAAGTTCCAGTTCGTTACAATAAGTTCTTTAAAGATGATGTAGAATTATGATTTAAAACATTTGCTTTGAGAGCACAAAATATGATTAATTCCTATTTGAATTATCCATTTTCAAAATTAAAGTTTGAAACATTTAAAGACCCATTATTAAAGAAAATTTGTATTAATATGGTGTTTATTACTATTGAACATTTAACATTTAACCGTATTCCAATTGAATTTTTTACTTCGGCAAATATGAGTGTTGGTGATATTAATTATTCTTCACAAAATGATCCTATGGCAACATGACAAGGCCTACTGCCCACTTATGCAAAATCATTGGCTAATTTAACAACTTTAAAGAAAATGTTTCGTACTTTTCAAGAAGAAAGTATTGATTTAACAATGATAGATTTAGAAGCATATTATACACAATTAGAAGTTGATGCTTTAATAGAAAAAGAAAAAACTAAGATTGACAATAAAAGTATTGTTAAAAATAACAATAATAGACTTCTTGCATAACCTATTAAAATAATTGTAAATATTTTTAAAAAGATACTAATAGCAAATTATAAATTGAAGCAATTAAATTAAATCTTAAACTAAATCGTTAT
>NZ_RXFZ02000263.1:0-1000 GCF_044714365.1 Spiroplasma sp. hy2 | reverse complement strand
AATTAAATTTATCAAATTTCATAATTTTAGATTCCTATAATTTCTATTTTAAATATATTTTATAGGAATTTTAAAATAACTAGGTTATGCAAGAAGTCTATTATATTCTTTTATGAGGAATGAATAAAAGTGTGTTTGGAAACAAAATATTTAGAATATTTTGCATTCTATCAATAATTTGTTATAGTTTGCAATCATATTTTACTAGTATTCATTATTCAATGACAATGTTAAATGTTGGTAACGGTCAAACAATTGTTTTTCAAGACAAGCGTACTTTAAAAACAGTTTTATATGATGTTGGTGTTGGCTATGGTCGTTCAAAACAATTAGTTAGTAATTATTTAAAATGAGCAAGTATTAATTGAATTGATGCTATTTTTGTTTCACATCAACATGATGATCATAAGAATAATTTACCAACTGTAAAAAAATATTTTAATATTAAACAAGTAATTCAAAATGATACAAAATTGAAAACATTTCAATTTGGTGGATTAGGATTTACTGTCTTACATAAAACAATTAATGATAAAGATGAAAATAATAATAGTTTAGTGCTTTTGGTTAAAATAAGTCAATATCAAATTTATTAACAGGTGATATTAGTAAAAAATTGAAATAAATTTATTACGAGAAAAATTATCTCCAATCACTCTGTTACAAGTTCCGCATCATGGTTTAGAAACTAGTTCAAGCTTAGCATTTTTACAAAAAATAACACCAAAGGTTTGCTTCATCTCTGGTGAAAAAACAAAACGCCAAAATTATCCGACGCCAATTGTTGTTGAAAATTTAAAAACAATTAGGTGTCAAATTTATTTTACAAATGGTAGAAGAAATCTTCAATTTAATATTATGTCAGCATCAACAACAATTAAATTATTTTAAATCCTCTTTAATTTTGTCGAAAACTCTTGATGAAATAAAAAAAATCATCAATATGACAATTTGAAAACTAATTTTGTGTAAGATTATGATTTTGCTTTAAATTTTTTAA
>NZ_RXFZ02000262.1:0-1000 GCF_044714365.1 Spiroplasma sp. hy2 | reverse complement strand
WAAATTTATCAAATTTCATAATTTTAGATTCCTATAATTTCTATTTTAAATATATTTTATAGGAATTTTAAAATAACTAGGTTATGCAAGAAGTCTAATGTATCAATATACTCATAAGCGCTATCTTCTGAATGACATTCTTCAAGTGCTTCATTAAATAAGTCTTCATCTGTGTAAATTTTGCCATCTTCATCTTTTCACATATTATTCACATTCTTTTTATTTTTATAAAATAAACAATAATCATCGTTAATTTGATTTACGGGGCAGTTGCAATTTTTACAATATTTTGCCATTTTTAAACATATATAAATTTGTAGCAATAATTTTGCTATCTGTAATAGTAAAAATTAACTCTTTTTCCAAACACATACCACATTTTTTAGTATATTTTGTTTGATTTATTTTACATTTAACACATTTTTCCATATTATTCACATCCTTGTCATTTAATATTTTCGTTTTCTAAATCAATAGTTGTTGTTTCTCATCCTTTTTTATTGTCAAGATTAGCAGTAATTTTTGCTTCTTCTAATGTATAAAATAAATGTGAAGTTATATTATTAAAATTACCTAATACAAATTCCATTTTTGATATTAATAAATATCTTTTATTCTTCATAATTTATCACCTCATAATCCGCTTCTTCATCTTTTAAATAGTCATTTATTAAACCTTTAACTTCATCAATTTCATATCATTTCAAATTCAAGTCAAATTCTACTGGTTGAAAAGTACGGACATGTCGTTCTTCATTACCAAATTTAAGATATAAATTTAACTCTAAATTACCTAAATAATCACTATCAATTTGTGTATAAATAATAATTTTTATTGGTAATTTTTAATGCTTTATTACRTATCWTTTTTAATTCCTCCTAATTTTGTTTCCCTAATGCTCAATGTTCATCAGTCATATCTTCAAATGATACTGAATAACTTTTACGCATTAATTCTTGTAATTTATTTTCTTGATTACATTCTTTATGAAAACAATAA
>NZ_RXFZ02000261.1:0-987 GCF_044714365.1 Spiroplasma sp. hy2 | reverse complement strand
CAAATAAACGATATAATTTTGGTAATCTTAATGATCGTTTTTGTAAAGTAGTTTGAATATCTAATTTATTATTCATTAAAGACTCCGTTTTATTTGTATAATTATTACCTGAAAAGTTATCATATTCATAACCAGCACCATTAAATATCATTTTCATAGAATAATCACTATCAATAGTTATTTCAGTATAATTTTGTTGAGCATGAATTAATCCCATTCCACTATTACCAGTTAAATTAGAATAACCTTGTACAGTACTAGTAATAATAGCATCAGCACTTACTAATTCTTCTGAACCTTTACCATTATCAACAAGTGAATGAGTAGTATCTTTTTGTCCAATAAAATGAGTACGATTAATAATTCTTTCAATTCTTTTATAGTAAATATTGTCTTGTACATCTTTAATTAAATTAAATACAGGTAAACAATCAGGGATAACATCTATTGTTGTTTTTGTACCATGCACTAATTTAGGTAAATTTGTAAATTCAACAATAGGTAATATATCAATTCCAGTATCATATTCCATTGTAGAAACTGGTCTTAGTTTACTTTCTAATTCTCCATAAGTTTGTCAAATTCCAATTTCTAAATCTTTTGCTGTATAGTAAGTTATTTTTGCTTTTCTAGGATAAAATTGTACTCTTTGATATCACATATAATCAGATTGAGCAGGTAATATTCACATTTCCGCATATTGTTCTATTTCTGAATATTTAGCAATACGAACATTTGAACCAATAGGTGCGACATCAATAGTTAAATCACCAGTTTCTGTTTTTAATAAATACATTACACTACGACCATATAAACTATTTGCTAATTCATTTTGATATAGTTTAGAATAAACATAGTTTTTTTCGTATCATTCTTCTATTCAATCTTGCGTATCATCATTATCACAATTAAACATTAAACCTTGTCCAATAGTTAACGGAGCCGCTTTTCTATTAGCAATAATTCAAGGAATATCAATATANWTAT
>NZ_RXFZ02000260.1:0-1029 GCF_044714365.1 Spiroplasma sp. hy2 | reverse complement strand
TAAAAAGTATTGTATTTATAAACTATAGGTATATAATTGATTTAAGTTTTAATCTTTTTGTATCAAAAAAGAGTTTATGCTGACTTGTTAATCGGACAAGAATAAAAAAAGAGAGGTTTATAAAATGGCAATTGCAAAAGAACAATTAATCGAACAAGGTTTAAGTGAAGAGATTGCAGAAAATATCTTAAATCAGTTTAATAATGAAGCCAAACAAATTAGAGAAAGTGTGCAAAAACGCGAAGATGTGATATCAAAAGAAGACTTTATTAAATTATCTAATGAATTAGATGAATTAAAGGCTTTTAAAGATGTTCCATCGACTAAAATTGAAGATATTAAAACTAATTTAGATAAAGTTAGTGGTAATTCTTTAACTGAAAAAATGCAAACTTTAAAAGAATTAAAGCCTGATTTGTTTGTACAAGAACAACCATCAGTTTCACCAACTAATTTTATTAAAGATATGATTGAAAAATCAACTGAAAATAAAAATGATGAAATTGAAACTATTAAAGAAAAAGGAGCATATACTCCTGATGAAATTAAAAAATTAACTGATTATACACTTAAAAACCTTAGATAATAAGGGAGTGAAATTATGGCAACAATTAATTTGCCACAAGTACCTTTTACATTGGAAGGTAATACAACAGACCAAAAAGCATATGTTGATATGGTTAATGCTTTATTGCGTGGACCTTTATATAATGAATATGCAAGTATTATGCAGTATGCAACAGCAACCGCAGAACAAGTTGCTTGATTACCTAATGCAGGACAAGCATTATATAATTTAACTCATCGTGTGGTATGGCAAGATGATTATTCATTACCAAATGGTGGGACAACGCAAACAATGGGATTAACAAGAATTCCAGTTCCTATTGATAAGAGATTTAATTTAAAATTAATGAATGAGGCTTTTGACTTGGCATTAATAGAACAAAATATTAAAAATGGTGTTATTGCTGATGCTATTTCTAGTGTTGTACAGAATAAATTTGTTAATTTAGAATGTGAATTAAT
>NZ_RXFZ02000259.1:0-1034 GCF_044714365.1 Spiroplasma sp. hy2 | reverse complement strand
AMTWACACGCTTTAATAATTTCTGTATCAGATAATAAGCATGTTTCTAATATTACTTTTACAATATGTTGCCCAGCTGCTTTTTTACATGCTGCCATATCGGCACGAACTAAATCATAATTATTTGATTTAAACTGACTAATATTCATTACCATATCAATTTCTGTTGCTCCATCGGCTAATGCCGTTGAAATTTCTGTCATTTTTGTTATGGTAGCATTCGCCCCCAATGGAAAACCCACCACAACACAAACATTAACTGTAGTATCTTGTAATAAATTATGCGCTAATTGAACATAAGTTGGATTAATACAAACGGATGCAAAATCATATTCTTTTGCTTCAGCACATAATTTTTTAATCTCTACTATAGTTGCATCTGGTTTCAATAAAGTATGATCAATATATTTATTTAATTTCATTTAATAATTCTCCCTGTTGTTCTTCATTGATTTGAACTGCTTCTAAAACACGAATCACCGCAATTGAGTAATCAATAACCGCTTCATTTCCGAATAGTCTCACTATTTATTATATTAATTATATTAATAAAATACTGTAATTCATAGTATATTTTATTATTATGTTCTGATCCTAATGGTAAAACTGTTGTTTGATTTGTAAGGCGATTATATTTTGTAATTGCTTCTAATTTTGTTAGATTAGTAACATTAATTGTAGTATCATAACTTAAAATTTCACTAGGACTAATGCCTGTCGATGCTTTTGAACAAACAATACTAGTTAAAATATTATTACTATGTTGTAAAAGAACAGCATTATTAATATCAACAACATTCTTTAACTTATGACTCGTTGCTTTAACATCTTTAACTGGTCCAAATAAAGCAACTGCTAATTCAACAGGATAAATTAACATATCATATAAAGAACCTTTTCCTAAAGTCTCATCAAAAACAGAGTTATATTGGTCTAATAAAACTTCTTTCATTCGACTTGAATACTGGCTGCAATGAAAACAAGCTAAAAAAGGTTTAATTTTATTAACATTTGTTTGTAAAATTTGATAAGMTR
>NZ_RXFZ02000258.1:0-1047 GCF_044714365.1 Spiroplasma sp. hy2 | reverse complement strand
ATWWAAAATTTAAAGCAAAATCATAATCTTACACAAAATTAGTTTTCAAATTGTCATATTGATGATTTTTTTTATTTCATCAAGAGTTTTCGACAAAATTAAAGCAACAATTCAGTATTATTTGATGATAATATGTTAGGTTCATTTCTACCAATCCCCGTTTCTAATGCAGAAGTTATTCAAATTACTAATGTTAAACGAAAAAGTAAACATTGACTTTGAATTTTAGTAATTATTTCTGTTCTCTTATTAACAAGCGGGATTGGTGTTATTGGTTATGAAATGCATCGGCAATCATCTCATTCTAATTTAGTTAATTCTAAAATTATTGTAAGGGATGATAATCCGGTTGGTGAAGTTAAAGATGAAAATAAAGATTTTATTTTAGAAGACAATAATTTTGATGAACAAATTATTGAGGAAGAAATAATTGATATTTCACAATATAGTTATGATTTTACTAAAAATCCGCTGAATTTAATTGAAGCACAGGCATTAGATATTGCTTTAATTAAACCAGAATTATTAAAATTATCAGAGATTTCGCACCCATTACAAACATTATTAGAAAACAACAAACTAAAAATTACATTACTGCAAGAACCAGAAATGATAAATGATAACGTTGAATATATTATTCTGCTGCAATTAGATGCAATAAATATTAAAAGATATACTGGGCAAGCAGTTTTACATCTTGGTGTTAAGGTCAAACCAGTAGTTGCTTCTGGTGTTATTAATATCAATGGTCTTTACTATTGATGCATGACAAGCTTATTTACCAGCATTAGGGACAAGAATTGAAATTTCCCAAGCCCAAAAAAAATAATTTAGCATCAGTACTAAATAAACAATATCGACCAAAACTTGAAGTTACAAATATTTATCAAAACAGTGATGTCAAACACTTAAAAATTAGTTGAAAATTTGTTGATTTAAAAAATAATAGACTTCTTGCATAACCTATTAAAATAATTGTAAATATTTTTAAAAAGATACTAATAGCAAATTATAATTTTAATTAATTATGTCTTTTATTTAAAAATT
>NZ_RXFZ02000257.1:0-1054 GCF_044714365.1 Spiroplasma sp. hy2 | reverse complement strand
WATATATTCACCAAGTAGAGTTTTACAAGGGCGATTACCTTGTTCTGAGCTATAACATAAAATATATTTATTCATGTTTATCACCGCTTTTATTGTGTTTTATATAATGTATCATGTACGATGAAGCGGCAAAAAACAACTCTTGTTAAATAAAAAGGATTGTTTTTTTATTTGTAAAACCAAAATTATTAATTGATTCAGAGAAAAGACAACATCTTAAGTTTTTAAAATAGAAACTTTTTATCACAACTTTTTGATACTCTCTTTAAGTTGTTTACATATTTATTAAATATTTATAAATCTTTACAAAGTATACCTGTTTTTTCTCCTAATTTAAGATGTTGTCTTTTCCCTGTTTCAGTTAACTAATTTGCTAATAAATAAAAAAACTTAATATCAAGGAAGGGAGTAAGTAATGGAAATTAATAAGCAACAAAGAATATGCGATGTTAATGATTGTTATAAAACAATATCATTCATTACTGAAGAATTTTTATCAAATAAAGTTTTATGAACTTGTGAAAAACATAAAGATTTATTAAATCGCACAAAAGATAAAAAACAAAAGCGGTTTTATAAACGCTTAGAAAATTCAAAAATTATCTTTGATTGAGAAACTGGTTTTTTAAAACTTTGATTTTATAAAACAACTTAATGCAGTGTGGGACGGTTATTTTAAATAACTAAGTGTTTCCATAAGAACATGAGTTTAAACTCATTCCCACAGCCAGCCGAGGCAAGTACTGAAATAGTGTATGAGGAAAAATGTAAATCGGCGCTGGTTATATTAATAACTAAGCGATAGTCGTGATAAGTGCAAGGTCAACATCAAACGACAATAAATATTGAGATGGCCACTTTATAAATAAATTTGCGATAGATATTACTTCTTAGAAGTGACAGCGGTTTAAAAACCACAAAGTCAGCATTAGGCTCTTCAAAATGCAAGTGAATTTATTTTAAAAACTGAACGTTTTGACCTGAAATGGTGCGGGTGAAGAGAGAGAAAACTCTCTGGCTCCAAAAAGAAAAAACAACTGTCTATTATTAAACA
>NZ_RXFZ02000256.1:0-1055 GCF_044714365.1 Spiroplasma sp. hy2 | reverse complement strand
TTAAGATGCTGTCCTTTCTCTGAATTAATTAATAATTATGGGTTTACAAATAAAAAAACAACCCTTTAATAAGAGTTGTTTTAGCGCGTTTTGTTTTACAGTTTACATATTAATAAAAAGCATATTTATGTACCATTAGGGACAGGTGATTATATTGCTTATGCGAAAGAATATGATAATTTAATTGCAAAAGCAGGGGGAATTGACTTACAATTATTAGGTCTTGGTACTAATGGGCATGTTGGTTTTAATGAACCACCAGCAGATTTTAATTCTTTAACAGGTGTTGTTGATTTAGTTCCTTCAATAATTGAAGCTAATGCTCGTTTTTTTACTTCACCAGGTGATGTTCCCCAGCAAGCAGTGTCAATGGGCATTAAATCAATTTTAAATGCAAAAAAAATTATTTTAATTGCTAATGGTACAAATAAAGCACATGCGGTTAAGCAACTAGTTGAAGGTGAAATTAGTAACTTATGACCTTATACAGCTTTGCAAATGCATCAAGATGTTACTGTTGTAGTTGATAAAGCAGCGGCTGGATTATTACAAACACGAGGAATTAATCTTAGTTAAAAATGAATTGAAAGAAAATTTAATAATTTTAACAAAAACCTTTTTTTGTTTAAAGAAATACTTTTTTAGCAGAAGTATAACAATATCAGTGAGAAAAATTGGACCTAGTAATTATTCAAAAGAGTTTTTTATTAAAACTTTTTTGAGTGATACAATTTAAGTACTATTTACTAACTAGATAATAATTAAAACACGCTCTTAATTTTAAGATTGGGGGTATGCTCTATGACTGAAATTGAACAATTATTATCACAGTCATATGCTGAATGCGTTAATTATTTATTAAAAAAATATGGGCCAGTTGCAAAGGATTACTTTTCTGATTTTGGTTGTACTAAAAAGACAAGTGGAATCACGCGGGGAAATGAAGGCTTATATATTAGACTTCTTGCATAACCTAGTTATTTTAAAATTCCTATAAAATATATTTAAAATAGAAATTATAGGAATCTAAAATTATGAAATTTGATAAATTTDAT
>NZ_RXFZ02000255.1:0-1060 GCF_044714365.1 Spiroplasma sp. hy2 | reverse complement strand
RTTTAAAAAATTTAAAGCAAAATCATAATCTTACACAAAATTAGTTTTCAAATTGTCATATTGATGATTTTTTTTATTTCATCAAGAGTTTTCGACAAAATTAAAGGGTGGTGATGGGGATGGTTGAATTATACAAACAGCTTCTTTTTTAGGAGCTAAGTATGTTTTAGATCGATTTCATTTTTCAAAAGAATTAAAAAGAGGTTTTTTAAAAGGAAGAAAAACCGAAGCAAAAACAAATATTTATAATGAATGTTATGATTTGTTTATTAATGGTAAGTATGATAAATTATTAAAAATTGCTAATTCTTATCACAAAACTGAATTAGTTAGATATATTAAAAATCATAGTAAAGGCATTAAAAATCAAAAATTAGAATACAACATTGGTGTTTCAGCTGAGACTGATATATCTTGATTTCTTAAATCAACTTTGGGGTATGGGGCAAAAGCCTACGCATATAAAACATATAAAAATTTACTATACTTAAAATTAGCAAAAATAAATAAAATTGATGTAATAACAAATATTAAGAATTTTTATACTTTTAAATAATTAAAATAAGATAAATTTTTAAATTTATTCCTTTTTGGTCGTCTTATTAAAAATAATGTGTTAATATAAACTTAACAAATAAAGAGGGTTTGTTTCATTTAGGAACAATAATTAATCCTTAAAAGAAAAAACCCGTATTTAATTTACTCGCCCTATGGTACCCTGTAAAATTATTTAGTAGTAAAACGATTGTCAATCACGACTATGTGATAACATAGTTATGGTACCCTGTAAAATTATTTTTATGTTATATAATGTTATTGAAAAGATATTCTTTTCTTGTGTTACCTTAGTTTTTAAAACAATATAAATGTAGAGTAGAAAAAGAAAAAAACAAAATTTATAATAAAAAATATCTTTTTTATAATTTTAATTATAAAAACCCATCTATTTTGAGTCTTTTCTTTAATTTTGTCGAAAACTCTTGATGAAATAAAAAAAATCATCAATATGACAATTTGAAAACTAATTTTGTGTAAGATTATGATTTTGCTTTAAATTTWA
>NZ_RXFZ02000254.1:0-1070 GCF_044714365.1 Spiroplasma sp. hy2 | reverse complement strand
AAATTTTTAAATAAAAGACATAATTAATTAAAATTATAATTTGCTATTAGTATCTTTTTAAAAATATTTACAATTATTTTAATAGGTTATGCAAGAAGTCTAATAAAGGAAAAGTTTATAAACATTCAAAAATGAACTTTTATGAACTAAAAGATAATATTTTAAAGATTAAAGGTAAATGAATTTTAAGTATTGATAATTCTGAATTTATTAAAGACTTATTTAAAGAATTTAATATTAATGAATTTCAATGAGTATATAGTTCTACTAATTGTCATAATAGAAAACCAAAACTTGGTCAAGAACTAATTATTACAAATTTTAAGGAGTGTGATTAATTATGTTAGGAATTTGAATATTTTTTATTAAACGTAAATGTCAAATTTGTTGTTCTATTTTGAATAAAAAATTTGTTGGTAGTTTGTATTTTAAGTTAAATGTTTGTTCAATGCAGTGCAATAGAAAGCGAGTTGATTTGAGTAATGTATCAGAAACCAAGTTATAAAAGTGGCCCTAATCCGCCATTGTGTAAATATAATACTATAAAAGTTATTGATGTAGAATGATTTATTGGTTATAACGGTTTTCAATCTTTTCGCAGAATAATTGAAAGTAAGTGGTTTGCCGGTATTGATACTAGTAAAAATGAGTTATATGTGTGAAAGTATGGTGTTTTTATGAGTTTTTATAAGAAGAATATTAACGTAGAAAATTATTTTATTCGAAGAGAATTTGTAGTTTTTAGAACAGATAAAGCTTCATTTATAAATTTACCTAATCACAATAAACATATTGGTTTTTGATTAAGTAATAGATTTATTTATTTTAGTGAAAAACATTCTGAATCAAGTAGCTATTGGTTTGATTTATGATAATTCTTATCCTATTGTAAAATATAATGAAAATTTAAAACGTCATGTATGAAAATATTTAACCGGAACAGAATTAATCAATTTGTATAATCAATATGTAAATTGTACTATGAAGTGTAGCAGTTTATTTGTTATCATTATAACATCAATAAAATAAATGTTCAATATAATTTATTTTAAAAAAATTTAGTATTTTTA
>NZ_RXFZ02000253.1:0-1074 GCF_044714365.1 Spiroplasma sp. hy2 | reverse complement strand
TAATATTTATCAAATTTCATAATTTTAGATTCCTATAATTTCTATTTTAAATATATTTTATAGGAATTTTAAAATAACTAGGTTATGCAAGAAGTCTAATATATAAAGATTATTCTAATTAATTTTCTATAAATAACAATGTTTTATAATTTTATTATGACTAATAAAGCAAGAAAATATTAATAAATCAGGAGCATTATCCTGATTTTATTTAAATAACCACCTCAAATTAAAAAGCCAATGATGCTATTTGCAATAAAAAAACTTGTTTGAATTAACATATTAATATTAATTGTTATTGGATAATTAGCACCAATACTATTAACTCCTGCAAACATTGCAAATTGTAAAATATTTGAAATTAATCATAAAATTCATTGTTCTTTTAGTCGTAAAAACATTAAAATTGAAGCAATAATTGCGATGCTATTGATTGTACTGTCAAAAATATGAGCAATAGGTTGGTTTAAATAGGCATAATCTGTTTTTACTAATGCATAATGAAAAGCTGGAATTTCATAATATCAAGTAATCGCAAGAATAGCACAAATACCTAAAGAAATTGGTAAAATTATTCATCATTTTGAATTTCGAATGTTTAATGAGGAATCTTGTTCAAAAATAAAAGTTTTTTGTCATGTATATCAACCAATAAATTGAAATGGTAAATAAAAAAATAAATTTAATTGAGCATAACCAGTATAACCAAAACCAAATGAAAAAAGACCAAATGTAGTCACACTAATTAATCCTCAAAAATAATTGCTCATTTTACCAAAACTAATTAAAACAACATTTAAAATACTTGTAAAACTGACTAAACCACTTAATGAATAAAGTGTAGCGTCAATTCATTTAGGAATATTTCCTAAATAAGGTTTGGGAGTATTTAATATATTAACAATACTAAAAAAAGAAGGATTATGGTTAGCATCAATAAAATGATTAAAATAATCAAAAAAAGACTTTAATTTTGTAGAAAACTCTTGATATTTATAGAATATACTTAATTTTAGGTATATTTTTAATATATAAGAGGTAAATAATTGATGGAAAAAATAATTACAGNNAAAW